>JBKQQQ010000980.1:0-4471 GCA_052144275.1 Streptosporangiaceae bacterium | reverse complement strand
CGAGGGCTCGGCCTTCGGGTAGTACTTGCCGATCTCCTCGATAGCGCGCCCGTCGCGCTTGGTGCGCGAATCCGCGACAACGATCCGGTAATGGGGCTCCCGGATTTTGCCCAGGCGCTTCAGTTTGATCTTGACAGCCACGACTGTGGTCTTCTCCCAGCGATAGATGCGAAGCGGCGGACCCGCGCCGACCGGGGAACAGCCGACGGGACCGCACAGATGAGCCAGGCCGAGCGAACGAGGAGAGGGCGCCGCATGGCCTAGCGGTCAGCATCACATTGTGCCAGACAACCGTCGCTGACTAGTAATCGTCGCCCGAACCCGGGCGGGCCAGGGGTCAGCCGCACAGCGCGCCGCGATCCGTCGCCACGGCAAGCCGCGGTCAGCCGCCTTAGCAAACCGCGGTCAGCCGCCACAGATTGTTGACAATTTTGTTGAACATTTCTAGGATCGCCCCGTGGATGGGCGCGACGACGCGGTGTTGGCCACCGTCGGGCCGGCCGAGGCCGGCCGAGCCGCACGGACGCCGCTGGGCGGAGCCCAGGGGCGGCGGCTGGCGGGTGAGCGGCTGCGGCGGGCGATCCTGGCCGGGGACATGGCGCCGGGGCAGCGGCTGGTGGAGCGTCATCACGGCCCTACTCGACCAACCGCAGCCGGGAAACAACAGCGCGGCCACGAAAGCAGGGCCCTCACCATGAAAGACTGCCCGTCTGCGGGGCCGCGCAGGCCCGCTACCTCGGCATCTCACATTTTGAAACAGTTACATAACGTGCGTTGACTATCGCCGAACGGGCATCCTAGCGTTGCCATACTGTTCAATATCTGTACGTTCGTTCGCAGAGCGCACACCAGCAGTGGTACAGCACCGGACGCACTCTCACAAAGTGATAGGAGCCCGCATATTAGGCATCCGACACCGAGGCCCCACGGGAAACCAATGAGGTCAAGCGCACCCGCTTTCACTCCTGGCGCCCCCTCATTGGGATTTAGGTGATGTTAGCCTCATGACGCCGCAGCACCCTGAGTCCAGATCCGCAGGGGTCGTACGGTGTCAGCTCATACGCGGTCCCGCGCCCTCGGCGCGACCTCAAAGGAGATCGATTGCACATGAGTGACCAGACTGCGCAACCCGAGAGAACTAACCCGGCCGACGGCGTCAGCCGACGTGGTTTGCTGCGCGCGGCCGGCGCCAGTGCGGCCGTCGTGGGGGGCGGCGGGCTGCTCGAGGCATGTAGCTCCAGCATTAAGGGTGCCTCCTCCACAACCTCTTCCTCTTCTTCGGCCACCACGGGCGCAGGCACCCAGGACATCCTGATCGGCTTCATTCACCCGCTTACTGGCGCCCTGGCGGACTTCGGCACCTCGGACAACTGGATCGTGAGCACGATCCAGGCCACGCCGCAGTACAAGAACGGGTTCAAGATCGGCGGGAAGACCTACAAGGTCAACATCAAGTCCTACGACACCCAGTCCGACCCCACCCGCGCCGGTCAGCTGGCCAGCCAGGCCATCCTGTCTGACAAGGTGGATCTCCTCCTTGCCTCATCCACACCGGAGACGGTCAACCCGGTCGCGACCACGGCGGAGAAACTGGGTACGCCACTGATCTGCGGCAACGTCCCGTGGCAGGCCTGGTACGCCAACCTGGGCGGCAACCCGACACCGGGGAAGTCGACGTTCAAGCCCACCTGGACGACGATGTACTTCCTCGGTGTCAACGACCTGTGCAACGCCTTCATCCCGATGTGGAACAAGATCCACGCCCAGCTGAGCACCAACAAGGTCGTCGCCTGCATGTTCCCGAACGACTCGGATGGCAACGCCTTCCGCGCCGCGTGGCCGCTGTTCGCCGGGCCGGCCGGCTACACGCTGGTCGACCCGCCCGCCTACACCGACGGGCTCACCAACTACAGCTCGTTCATCAGCGAGTTCAAGTCGAAGGACTGCCAGTTCTTCACCAATGTGCAGCTGCCGCCCGACTTCAACGTGTTCTGGAAGCAGGCCGCGCAACAGGGCTACAAGCCGAAGCTGGCGACCGTGGCCAAGGTGCTGCTCTTCCCGTCCGATGTCGCCGCGCTCGGCTCGCTGGTCAACAACGTCGCCACGGACGCGTGGTGGACGCCCAATATGCCATGGAAGTCCTCGCTCACCGGGCAGACCTGCGCGCAGATAGCCGCCGCGTTCACCTCGGCTACCGGCTCGCAATGGGTGCAGTCGCTCAGCAACTACAGCCTCTTCGAGGTCGCCTACGCGGCGCTGACCTCGGTGAACAACCCGCACGACAAGAGCGAGGTCGCCGCGGCCCTGTTCAAGGTGAACATCGAAGGCCTCGCCGGCCAGCTCAACTGGACCTCGAGCAAGAACCCCGCTCCGGGTGTCGTGGACACGCCCTGCGTCGGCGTGCAGTGGAAGCCCAACTCGAAGTACGGCTGGTCGATGGAGGTCGTCGACAATACGCTGATGCCCGAGGTTCCGCTCACCGGAACGCTCGAGCCGACGAACAAATGACCGGATGACAGATCCACTGCTTGAACTGGACCACGTGACGAAACGGTTCGGCCGGGTCGTCATCGCGGAGGACCTGTCGTTCGCAGTCGGGCCCGGGGACACGGTCGGGATCGTGGGGCCGAACGGAGCTGGCAAGACCAGCCTGTTCGGCCTCATTTCCGGTGACCTGTCCCCGGGTGCCGGGGACATCTCCTTCGCCGGGCGCACCGTCACCAAGCTGGAGGCGGCGGCTCGGTGCAGGCTCGGCATCGGCCGCACCTACCAGGTGCCACGGCCCTTCGGCGACATGACCGTATTCGAGAACGTGCTTGTCGCCGCGCAGCAGGGCGCCGGGCTACGGCGCCGGGCCAGCTACGCGGCGGCCGCCGAAGCGCTCGAACGGGCCGACATGACCGGCGAGGCGAACCTGCCCGCCGAGCGGCTCGGCCTGCTGCAGCGCAAGCGGCTGGAACTCGCCCGCGCGCTCGCGTCGCGGCCGAAGCTGCTGCTGCTCGATGAGGTGGCCGGCGGGCTGACCGACCCGGAAGTCGCCCAGGTGGTGGAGATCGTCCGCGGCGTGAACGCCGAGGGCATCGCGGTGATCTGGATCGAGCACGTGGTCCGGGCACTCACCCCCGTGGTGGACCGGCTGATCTGCCTGGCCGGCGGTTCGTTCGTCGGCGACGGCACGCCCGCCGAGGTACTGGCCACCCCGGCCGTCCGCGAGGTCTTCCTCGGCACCGAGGTCACCGCCTCCCTGAGCGGCGGAACCCTGAGCGAGGACTTGAGCCCCGGAGGCCTCCAATGAGCGAGCCAAAGGGCCGCGGCGACCCCGAGAAGCCGAGCGAGCCAAAGGGCCACGGCGATGCCTGGACGCAGGAGCGACGGAGGAGCGACCCCCCTCGCGAGCCAAAGGGGCGCGGCCCCGCCTGGACTGAGGAGCGAGGGACGAGCGACGAGGGAAGGCGGGGCCTCGAAAGCGCCCCGGAGGCGAGCGGGACAAACACAGCGGCCCTACTAGAGGTCCGCGACCTCACCGTGCACCACGGTCAGCTACGAGCCCTGGATCACATCTCGCTGCGGGTGTTCCCCGGCGAGGTGTACGCGATCATCGGCGCGAACGGCGCGGGCAAGTCCACCCTGCTGCGCACGATCGCCGGCCTGCACCAGCCCACCGAGGGCGCGATCTTGTACGACGGCAAGGACATGACCAAGGTCAGGCCGGAACGCCGCGCCACCCGCGGGATCGCCATGGTGCCCGAGGGCCGGCGGCTGTTCGGGTCGCTCACGGTAGAGGAGAACCTGCTCGTCGGCGCGACGTACGCGCGGAAGGGGCCGTGGACGATCGAGCGCGTCTACGAGCTGTTCAGCTGGATGAAGGACCGCCGGACCCAGCGCACGGCCCAACTGTCGGGGGGCGAGCAGCAATCGGTGGCCATCGGCCGGGCGCTGGTCGCCAACCCGCGGGTGCTGCTGCTCGACGAGCTTTCCCTCGGCCTGGCGCCGGTGATCGTCCAGCGCATCTACGCGATGCTGCCGCAGATCCTGGCCTCCGGGCTTACCGTGCTGCTGGTCGAGCAGGATGTCAGCCAGGCGCTGCGGGTGGCGTCACACCTGCAGTGCCTGCTCGAGGGGCACACCACGCTGGAGGGCCGGCCATCCGACGTCACGCCGGCCCAGGTCGAGGCCGCGTACTTCGGCCTGACTGGGCTAGCCCGGGGGGACGCCCCCCCGGAACCCCCCGATCCTGGGGGGACCCATCCCCCCAGACCCCCCTTGCCCCCCTTGGAGCTGTTATGGCATGGGTCAACGACATCATCCAGGGGATCCTGACCGGCGGGCTCTACGCGCTATTCGCGTGCGGGCTCTCGCTGATGTTCGGGGTCATGAAGGTCGTCAACCTGGCGCACGGCGACCTCGCGGTGATCGGCGGCTATATCGCGGTCGGCGTCATCACCGTCACCCACATCCCGGTGCTGTGGTC
>JBKQQQ010000979.1:0-2525 GCA_052144275.1 Streptosporangiaceae bacterium | reverse complement strand
GCGGTACGGCGAGGTCCGCCGCGGGGAAGCCGCGGGCGGCGATGGCGGCGGGCGCGTTGAGCAGGCGGAGCATCCAGCTCTCCCGCTCGGCGATGTTCGCGTCCTGCTCGCGCAGCATCCACCAGAGAGGGTCGGACGGGCCGACCTGCGCGCGCACCGTCTCGGCCACCGAGGAGTTGGACGCGGCCACGGCCCACAGCGCCGCAGTGGTCGCGGCCGAGGCCGCCACCACCCGATCGACGAAGATTTCGTCGTTGCCACGCTGCCAGCGGTAGCCGAGGAACCCATCCGGGGCCAGGTAGGCGTAGCGATCGGAGTCGGCGTACCGGCCGGGGCGGGTCAGCCAGCGACGCATCGTGGCCTCGTCCCAGGTGATCGGGCCGCAGTCGCGGGCGCCGGCGTGGGCGCGGCCGATGACCTCGAGCACTTCGGCCGCGTCGTCCGGGCCTGGGCGCCTGATCCCGGCCGTCTTCCCAGCTGGCCTGGCCATCCAGGACAGCGCTCGCGCGGGCAGCACCGCCTCGTGCAGGTGCCCGGCGATCTCCCAGCCGAGCGACCGGTAGATCGTCATCGTGGCGGGGTACAGGACCGAGAGCGGGTAGCCGCGTTCGGTCATGAGCTGGGCGAGCGCGGTCATCACGGTACGGCCGACGCCCCGGCCGCGGTACTCGGGCGCGACCTGGACGCCCGCCACCCCGGCCATGGGGACCGGCCGCCCGTGCCACCACTGGCGCAGGTCGTGATAAAGCGCGCTGCCGACAAGCTGGTCGCCCTCGAAGGCGCCCAGGCACCGGCCGACGGCCATGGCCGGCTCGATGGTCGTCCGGAGCCGCGCCTCGTCCGACGGCCCGAACGAGCGGATGGTCAGGTCCAGGTAGGAGTCCCAGCCGATGTCGGGCGTGAGCGGACGGATGATCACGTCAGCGGTCAGCCGAGCTTCTCCATGATGTCGTCGGAGACCGAATAGTTGGCGTACACGTCCTGCACGTCGTCGGAGTCCTCGAGCGCCTCGATCAGCCGGAACACCCGCTTGGCATGCTCCTCGTCGAGGTCCACCTCGGCGGTGGGCAGGAACGCCGTGTCCGCGGAGTCGTAGTCGATCCCGGCGTCCTGCAGCGCCTTGCGCGCCGCCACCAGGTCGGTCGGCTCGGACACCACCTCGAAGGACTCGCCGAGGTCGTTGACCTCCTCGGCGCCCGCGTCGAGCACGGCCGTCAGCACGTCGTCCTCGGTGACGCCGTCCTTCTCCACCACGATGACGCCCTTGCGGTGGAAGAGGTAGGACACTGAGCCCGGGTCGGCCATCGAGCCGCCGTTGCGGCTGAACGCGGTGCGCACGTCTGAGGCGGCCCGGTTCCTGTTGTCGGTCAGGCACTGCACGAGCACCGCGACGCCACCGGGGCCGTAGCCCTCGTAGGTGATGTTCTCGTACTGCGCGCCGCCGGCCTCGGCGCCGCTGCCGCGGCGGACGGCCCGGTCGATGTTGTCGTTCGGGACCGAGCTCTTCTTAGCCTTCTGGATCGCGTCGTACAGCGTGGGATTGCCTGCCGGGTCTCCCCCACCGGTACGCGCGGCGACCTCGACGTTCTTGATCAGCTTGGCGAACAGCTTGCCGCGCTTAGCGTCGACCACCGCCTTCTTGTGCTTGGTGGTGGCCCACTTGGAGTGGCCGCTCATGTGTTGTCCTTCACAATGTCTACGAATAGCCGATGAATGCGCCGGTCCGGGGTCAGTTCGGGATGGAAGGCCGTGGCCAGCAGTGGCCCTTGCCGGACCGCGACGATCCTACCCGTGCCCTGGTCGGTTCCCAGAATGCTGACGCCCGTGCCGACCTGCTCGACCCAGGGCGCCCGGATGAAGACCGCGCGGAGCCGGTCGTCGTTCTTTGCTAGCCCGGTCAGCGTGATATCCCGCTCGAAGGAGTCGACCTGCCGGCCGAACGCATTCCTGCGGACGGTCATGTCGATGCCGCCGAAGGTCTGCTGGCCGCCCGCGCCGTCGGTCAGCCGGTCCGCGAGCATGATCATCCCGGCGCAGGATCCGAACGCGGGCAAGCCGGAGGCGATGAGCTTGCGCAGCGGCTCCAGCATGTCGAAGGCGACGGAGAGCCGCCACAGGGTGGTCGACTCCCCGCCGGGAATGACCAGCCCGTCGATTCGATGGAGTTCCTCCGGGCGGCGCACCGGCGCGGGTTGGCCGCCGACCGCCTCGAGAGCGCGCAGGTGCTCGGGCACGTCGCCCTGAAGGGCGAGCACACCGATGACCGGCTTCATCGTTCCTCCAGACGGTGACGATTCGGGACAGCTCAAAGCTGAGGCCAGCGCAGCCTCATAGCACGGGGGGTTACTAGCTTAGAACGCCGAGACGGCCGAGTGTCTTCCCCCGGCCAGCCGCTGGAGTTACGCCAACCGGACAATCCGGACGCCAATTGGCGCCCGGCAATCATTGTGTGCAGTTACCCCCGGAAGATGGGTGGTAACTGCACACGATCATGCGCACGGGCCCTCGGGGCGGTGCGGCAGTTA
>JBKQQQ010000978.1:0-12977 GCA_052144275.1 Streptosporangiaceae bacterium | reverse complement strand
AGCGCCACGTCCAGCGCGATCGAGCCGGTCGGGATCACCTCGACCGGCACTCGCGTCTCCTCGCCGAGGCGCATGACCGAGCCCTTGCCGAACTGCCGCTCGATCTGGAGGAGAGCGGTCTCCAGGGCCTTCTCCCTGTCGCCCGCCCGCTCCGGGCTCGACTTGCTGTTTACTGCCATGGGGGACTCCCTGCCGGGTTTAGGGGCCTGCGGGCACCTCCCGCACCGCCCAGGTCGTCTGAGTTTCGGTCCCGCCGGACATCCCCCGGCGGCCATCAGCGGACACGCTACGTGCCGCCACTGACATTTCTGCCGAGCACCGCGCGGCACCTGCCCGTGAGGGGATTCCGTGGCCGTTTTGGCCGGTCATGGAGGCCGCAGATCACCCTCACTTACTTACTATAGAGCGAACGTGTATTCGATCATGAGCGACACGCCGAAAGTGCCGTCAGAATTCAGGAAACCGGAGGAGCGGAGGCGGACTGCGGGCTGGGACGAGGCGCCTCCGGAGGCCAGGTTGCACCTTGGCGGAGGAAGCACCGCAGCTCGTTCGGGATAATGCATGTGATCCTTCGGGTGGGCGACGTGGCGCGTCACCGGCTGCGGGCTAACATCGGCAGGGGCCGGTACTGCCAGCGCAAGGAGGTCAGTGATGCCGCTCGACGAGGACGTGACCCGGCTCGCCAAGGGCAAGAACCTGGCTACCGTGGTGACCCTGATGCCGAGCGGGCAGCCGCAGGCGCTGCTCACCTGGGTCGACGCCGATGACGAGCACGTCCTGGTCAACACCGAGCCGCAGCGGCAGCGGGCCAGGAACGTCGCCCGCGACCCGCGCATCACCGTGCTGATCCGCAGCGAGGACGACCCCTACGACTGGGCCGAGGTCCGGGGCCACGTGGCGGAGACCGTCACCGGCGACGAGGCCCGGCGGCACATCGACGAGCTGGCGAGAAAATACACCGGGCACGACTACGCCGCGCCGGTCGGCCCGCACGGCCGCGTGATCCTCAAGATCGCCGCGGACAAAGTCAACACGCCGCGGCTGCTCGGCCGCTGACGGCCCGAGGCCAGGCTTTCCCAGTCGAGGGAAGGTGGCATGGTCTGCGGGGGCCGAATGACCGTTCTGAGAACAGCCGAGTTACGCTTCTTTCCTGTTATGTGCTTGCAGGGAGGCGCGCCGGTGAACACGGAACCGGGAGACCAGGCGGCCGCAGGCGCGACGAGTCGCGGCAGCTTCCTGGCGTCTCATACCGACCGCGAGCAGGCGGTGGACACGCTCAAGGCCGCGTTCGTGGAAGGACGGCTGACCAAGGACGAGCTTGACGAGCGGGCGGGCCAGGCGTTCGCCGCACGGACTTACGCGGACTTGGCCGTGCTCACCGCGGACATTCCCGCCGGGCCGACCGGAGCCCGGCTGGCCCGGGCGCCAGCGAGTAAGAAAGCAATCACACTGCGCCTGGCCGCGTGCGCCATCCTGATGCCCGTCGTGATCGTAGCCGCCGCGATCATTTTCAATAACGACGGCGTGGCCTTGGCGCTCGGTCCGTTGCTGTTCACCTATCTGCTGGCCTCGCTGATAGGGGTGAGCCATCTGGTCGGCAAGCGGCTCGAGCGGCGCCGCACCGGCTGGTCCAGCGGGCAGCTTCCGCCGGGACCCGGGCCAGGCGGGCAGGTCCTCGAGGAAGGACAGCGCGGCAGGGCTGTCCACGATCCGGCTCCCCCTGGAACCGACCAGACCCAAGCCGACCTGCGAACCGACAACTCACGACGGGAACGGCCGAGCGCCTTGCGGGAGGTCCGGGCCCGGCGCGGGATCAGGCCGGTGCCGGGCGTGGTATTAGGCCAGCCGCGGCTTAGCGGACGTTTTCTGGCAACTTGAAGGTGTCGCAGACCGCCCGCCACACGGTCTTGGCGTCAACCCCGTCCGCGAGAGCGCGCTCGACCGTACGCCCGCCGAGCTTGTCGAACACGAAGTCCTTGGCCACGCTCTGCGCATACACGTCACCGAACTGCGCATCCATCCGGTCCCAGAATTCCGTCAGCCGCACGCCGCCCAGGGTACTGCCGGTCCCGGACCAGACCGGCGGCAGATGAACCTGTGCTGGCCGGCCGGACTGAGGGCTGAGTGACCCGGAGACCTTCCGCCCGATGTGTCGTTATTAAATCCGTGGGAAGTACTCTCAGCAGGGCGCACTTCGCGATCTTGGTCGTGCCCCCTCCGACCAGAGAGCCGACGTAGCGGGGCGGCCGTGGCGGGCAATGCGCGTGATGGAGGGCGGATGGTTGCGCCTGCGGGGGTGAACGAGGAAATTCCTCGGGAACCGGTGAAGGCTGGGCCGGCGCAGGCCGAGCCCGCAGCGGGGGAACCGGCGGCGGCCCCGGAGGGGGAACTCGCGGCGGGCGCCCCAGGGGAAGCGGACCTGGCGGAAACGGAGCTCGCCGAGGCGGGCCACTCGGAGGTCGCGGAGGGGGAACTCGTTGAGGGGGAACTCGCTGAGGGGGAACTCGCTGAGGGGGAGCTCGCGGAAGCCGGGCCCGCGGACGCGGAGCAGGCCGGGACAGGCGCGCCGGGTCTGGACGCGGCGGAGGAGCACCGGGATGTCAGTCCGCTCGCGGTGGCGGGCATCATCCTCGGGATCCTCGCCCTCGTCGGGGCGGCGGTGGGCGTGCTGGCCGTGATCACTCACGGGTTCCGGCCGAAGACGGTGATTACCTACCGGCCGGCCGCCGTGTTCGGGCTGCGGCCGGGCGAGTGCATTAACTCCGCCAGGAACGGCCTCAACGTCACCGTGCTGTCCTGCGCGACCCCGCACGACGCCGAAGTGTTCGCCACCTTCAGCCTGCCGCAGGGGTCCTGGCCCGGCGCCTCGGCGGTACAGCAAGACGCGGGTAACGGCTGTGCCAGCCGGCTCGGCGGCTACCTGAACCCGCAGCTCGCCAGCGCCGCTCTGAGCCAGGAATACGTCTACCCGAACCATGCCGCCTGGCAGGCCGGGGAGCGCACCGTAGTGTGCGAGGTCAGCGCGGTGAGCGGGCAGCTCACTGGTTCGGTGCGCGCATCGAGCTGATCCCGGCCGGGTCTGTCGGGTTCCCCTTCAGCCACTCGCCCTGCCGCATGACCGCGCGCAGCCGGAACTCCTCGTCGCAGACAACGAGGTCTGCGTCCAGGCCTGCGCGCAGGGCGCCGGTGCGATCTCCCAGGCCGAGCACGCGGGCCGGGGTAGTGCTCGCCGCGGCGGCCACCGCGGTTACCGGCAGGCCCGCGGCGACCGCATGCCGGACGACGTCGGCCATGGTGGCGGTCGAGCCGGCGATGGCGCCTGTCGCGCCGGCCTCGCCGCCTCCGGCCAGGCGGGCCACGCCCCCGGCCACGTCGACCCGCATCGACCCGAGCCGGTAGCTGCCATCCGGCATCCCGGCGGCGGCCATCGCGTCGGTGACCAGGACCAGCCGGCCTGGGCCGGCGGCGCGGGCCGCCAGGCGGATCACGGTGTCGTGCAGGTGCACGCCGTCGGCGATCACCTCGCAGGTGACCTCGTCCCGGTCGAGCAGCGCGCCGGCCGGGCCGGGCTCGCGGTGATGCAGCGGCCGCATGCCGTTGAACAGGTGGGTCGCGTGGGCCACGCCGGCGTCGACGGCGGCCGAGGTGATGTCCGCGGTGGCGTCAGTGTGGCCGGCGGCAGCGGTCACGCCGGCCCGCGCCGCCGCCTTGATCAGGGCGGACGCCCCGGGGAGTTCGGGGGCGATGGTAATGACGCGCAGCTGACCCGCGGCCGCCGTGTACAGGCGCTCGAAGACGGCCACGTCGGGAGCGAGCATGTGCCGCGGATCCTGGGCACCGCACCTGACCGTAGAGAGAAACGGCCCCTCCAGGTGAATCCCGGCGAAGACGTCCTGGCCGGCCAGGCTGGCCAGCATGGCGGCCCGGGCCTCGAGGTCGGCGAGCGGCGCGGTGACCAGGCTGGCCACGATGGTCGTGCTGCCGTGCGCGCGGTGGAACTCCGCGGCGCGCCTGGCGTCGTCGGCTGTCCCCTCGGTGAACGACGTGCCGCCGCCCCCATGCACGTGCAGGTCGACGAAGCCCGGCAGCACCCAGTGCCCGTGCAGGTGGGTGGCGGAAAGCTCGAGTGGCGGTTGTTCGGTCACGTGGCCGGGCCCGACCGCGTCGATCAGGTTCCCGGCCACCCGGATCCAGCCGGGGCTGAGTACGCCCTCGGGCGTCACCACTCGGCCGCCGGTCAGCAGGCGGATAGGCGGCAGGGTCCGGGCGGGAGCCGGGACCGGGGCCATCACACAAGGATGACAGAACGTGACAGGGCTCGCGGCTGGTCCGGGTCGATGCCTTTCCGGCCGGCGAGCGCGGCGGCGAGCCGCTGCGCTCCGATCAGCCCGGCGAGCGGGTCGGCGTCCGAGGTGATCACCGTGGCCCCGGTGCGGCGGGCATCGGCCAGCAGGTCGGCCGGCACCGCACCGAGCGCCCAGACGACGGTGCTCTCGTCGCTGACGCTGATCGGGCCGTGCCGGTACTCCATCGCCGGGTACGACTCGGCCCAGGTGCGCGAGGCCTCGCGCAGTTTGAGCGCCGCCTCGTCGGCCACCGCGGCGGCCCAGCCGCGGCCGAGGAAGGTGAACTCGGTGCGCTCGGCAAGTTCCGGCGGCAGCGGGCGGGCTACCTCGCGCGCGGCCGCGGCGGGCAGCGTGCGGACGTCCGCGTCGAGACCGGCACCGGCACCGGCACCGGACGCGAGATGAGCGCGGAGCAGCACGATCGAGCTGGTGATGAACCGGCTGGACACCACGGAGCGCTCAGCGGCGAAGTCGAGCAGCACCACGTGGCGAGCCTCGCGCGCGAGCGGCGCGCCCGGGTCGGCGGTCACGGCGGTCGTCGGCGTGTCCCGCGGGGCGCGGCGGAGGGCATCGAGCACTTCGGTGGTGGTGCCGGTCCGGGAGATGAACACCAGGCGGTCGTACCGCCGGGTAGCGGGCAGCTCCGACGCCGGGAAGGCGTCGGTCTCGCCCTGGCCCGCGGCCTCACGCAAGGCCGCGTAGCAGCGCGCCACGTTGAGCGAGGACCCGCAGCCGACCGCGGCGACCCGCTCCCCCGGGCGGGGCAGCGCTGTTGCCGCCGGACCCGCCATCTCGATCGCCTTCGACCAGCATCCGGGCTGGCTGGCGATTTCGTCTGTCAGATAGCTCATCTCAGGCTCCCATCGATCACATGATATGCACGTTTCTGATAGATATGTGCCATATACGAGCATTATAGATCAGCAAGGTTGCGCATGAAATGACGGGCAAGAGCGGGCAGGTACGGAGAGGACCGGGCGGAGAGGACCGGGACTGGAGAGATCCGGATGCGGAGGGGCGGGCGCGGATACGGCTGGGCGCGGAACCGCGCGAGCTAGGCGGTTACGACGCGGATGCCGCGTTCGGTGAACGCGGCCAGCGAGTCCGGGCTGGCGTCGCGGTCGGTGACGATGACGTCGATCTCGTCCACGGCGCACACCCGGGCGAACGCGCGCTGGCCGAGCTTGGAGCTGTCGGTCACGATCATCACCCGCTCCGCGCGGGTGGCCATGAGGTGATTGATACTGGCCTCGCCCTCGTGATGGGCGGTCGCCCCGGCTCGCGGGTCCAGCGCGTCGACGCCGAGGATGGCCCAGTCCAGGGTCAGTTCGGCCAGCACCAGGGAAGCAAACGGGCCGATCAGCTCGTACGACTGGCCGCGCGTCACCCCGCCGGTCACCACGATCTTGATGTGCTGGCGGACGGCGAGTTCGCTGGCGATGTTCATCGCGTTCGTCACCACGGTGATGGCCGGCGCGCCCGTCCCGTCTTGCAGGTCAGGCCGGGTCGCCAGGGCCCGGGCGACCTCGCTGGTCGTGGTGCCGCCGTTCAGCGCCACCGCCGAGCCCGGGGCCACCAGGGCGGCCGCCGCGCGGCCGATGCGCTGTTTCTCCGGGGCGTGCCGCGCGGTCTTGTACCGCAGCGGCAGGTCGTAGGAGACGTGCCCGGCCATCGCGCCGCCATGGGTTCTGGTCACCAGCTGCTGCCTGGCCAGCTCATCGAGGTCACGGCGGATGGTGGCCTCGGACACGCCTAGCGCCTGGGCGGCTTCGGCCACGGTGAGCTGCCCGTCGCCGGGCAGCAGGTCGAGCAGCTCATTCCAGCGCTGGTACCTGGACACGCGATGAGACCTCCTGGAAACGCGCAAGGCATCTGCGCGATTGTGCGCAGTTTATGCGCGTCCCAGTCAGGGCGATAGAGTCTGGGCGATAGAGTCTGGGCGATAGAGCATCTGCGCAACACGGCGCGAAGGGATCCTGGCCGCGATCGGAGTCAGCAGCCGCCGGGCGGCCCCGGGATGCCCGGGCCCACGGCGGGCTGATCGACAACTCCGGTCACCACGGGTCGCAGGACCTCGCCGAAGTGCACCACGTACCACACGCCACGCCAGGAGATCAGCGACGCGATGCCGAACGACCGCTCCTGACCGCGCTCGGTATAGACGACGCGGGCACCGCCGACGTGCCAGTAGCCGATGGTGTTGTAGCAGGCGCCGGGGTACACCCAGGCGGCCTCGGATTCCGGCACGATGACCCGGACCAGCCGGGCGCCCCGGACCACCAGGCCGTGGGCCGCGCCGACGTCGAGGGCGAAGTCGTACCACAGCCGGTCCTGCCAGTCAGCAGCGGGATACGGGATCGCCTTCAGCTGCTCGTACGCGGCTTCAGGAAAGAAGGCGGGCCGGGCGAAGCGCGGGTTGCCGGTGGTCACGGCCAGCCACAGGTCGGTCATCGCGTCACGGAAGGCGGCCGAATCCGTGTCGGGAAAGGTTCGGGTCTGCGGCAGGGCGCCCGCGCCCGGCGCCACCGGCAGGGAGGCCGGCGACGGGGTGGCGCTGGCTTGCGGAACCGCGCTGCCCGCCGTCCTGGCGGGCGGCTGCGTCTGCGGCGATGTGGTTCCGGTGGCGCTGGCCCTGGTGGCGGGCGGCGACGGGGCGGGCGAACCAGCGCCGCACCCCGCCAGCGGGGTCGCGGTGACCAGCAGGGCCGCGGTGAGGAGCGCCGCCGCCAGCGGCGGCCGCCGGGACAACCTCATTATCGTCACTCCGCCACGTCGCGTCTGGTTCCGAGTGCAGCCGAGACTACTGCACCACCCGGCGGGAATGTCGGTGGGGCAAGGCACTATGGGAACATGGGAGCAGAGTCACCCGCGGCCGGGAGCCAGATGACCGGAAGCCCGCTTGACGGGTTCTCGCCGGCCACCCGGGCCTGGTTCGACGGGGCGTTCGCCGAGCCGACGCTGGCCCAGTCCGGGGCGTGGCAGGCGATCGGCAAGGGCGAGGACACGCTGGTCGTCGCGCCGACCGGTTCGGGCAAGACGCTGGCCGCGTTCTTGTGGGCCATCGACAAGCTGGCGGCGATGCCGCCGCCCGCGGACCCGAAGCTGCGTACCCGGGTGCTTTACGTCTCCCCGCTCAAGGCGCTGGCGGTCGACATCGAGCGGAACCTGCGCGCGCCGCTCACCGGGATCGGGCACGCCGCGCACCGGCTCGGCCTGCAGGCGCCGGACATCAGGGTCGCGGTGCGCACCGGCGACACCGCCGCCGAGGAGCGCAGGAAGCTGGCCAGCAAGCCGCCGGACATCCTCATCACCACCCCGGAGTCGCTCTTCCTGCTGCTCACCTCGCAGGCCAGGGAGACCCTGCGCGGAGTCGAGACGGTCATCGTGGACGAGGTGCACGCGGTCGCGGGCAACAAGCGCGGCGCCCACCTGGCGCTGTCCCTGGAGCGCCTGGATTCCCTGCGCGGCTCCTCCGACCGCGGCGCGCAGGCCGCCCAGCGGGTGGGCCTGTCCGCGACGGTGCGGCCGGTGGAAGAGGTAGCCGCGTTCCTCGGCGGCAGCCGCGCGGTCACCGTCGTGCAGCCGCCCAGCCCCAAGCGCATCGAACTGCAGGTCGTCGTCCCGGTCGAGGACATGACCGAGCTGGACACGATGCCGGGCCGCGGCGGCGAGGACGAGGAGAACCGCGGCGGGCCGGCGTCCAGGCGCTCGATCTGGCCGCACGTCGAGGAGCGGGTGCTCGACCTGATCGAGCAGCACAAGTCCACCATCGTGTTCGTGAACTCGCGGCGCCTGGCCGAGCGGCTGTGCGCCAGGCTGAACGAGCTGGCGGCGGAGCGTGCCCCCGGGCTCGACGAACCGGGCCTGTCCGCCCCGGCGGTCCGGGCCCCGGCCCAGGTCATGGCGCAGGCGGGGGCGGCCACCGGCGCGCCGCTGGAAATCGCCCGGGCCCACCACGGCTCGGTGTCACGGCAGGAGCGCGCCGAGATCGAGGAGGCGCTCAAGGCCGGCCGGCTGCCCGCGGTGGTGGCCACGTCCAGCCTGGAGCTCGGCATCGACATGGGCGCGGTGGACCTCGTCGTCCAGGTCGAGGCGCCGCCGTCGGTGGCCAGCGGCCTGCAGCGGGTCGGCCGGGCCGGACACAACGTCGGCGACGTTTCCCGCGGCATCATCTTCCCCAAGTACCAGGGCGATCTGGTTCAGGCGGCGGTGGTGGCCGAACGGATGCGGGCAGGCCAGATCGAGGAATTGAAGATCCCGCGCAACCCGCTGGACGTGCTGGCCCAGCAGATCGTCGCGATGACGGCGGTCGACGACTGGCTGGTGGACGAACTCGAGTTGACGGTGCGTAAAGCCGCGCCGTTCGGCGGCCTGACCAGGCCGATCCTCGAGGCGGTGCTGGACATGCTGGCCGGGCGGTACCCGAGCGAGGACTTCGCCGGACTGCGGCCCCGCATCGTCTGGGACCGGGTGGCCGGCACCATCCGGGCCCGGCCGGGCGCACAGCGGCTCGCCGTCACCAGCGGCGGCACCATTCCCGACCGCGGGCTGTTCGGGGTCTTCCTCGCCTCGGACACTGGTGCTGGCAACGCGGGCAGACAGCCGCGGCGGGTGGGAGAACTCGACGAGGAAATGGTGTACGAGTCGCGGGTCGGCGACGTGTTCGTGCTCGGCGCCAGCTCGTGGCGGATCGAGGACATCACGCCGGACCGGGTGCTGGTCACGCCCGCGCCCGGCCAGCCGGGCAAGCTGCCGTTCTGGCACGGCGACACCCCGGGCCGGCCCGCCGAGCTCGGCCGGGCCATCGGAGCCGCTTGCCGTGAGTTGTCGGCAGCGGGCGAGCCGGAGGCCACCAGGAAGCTGGAGCAGGCCGGCCTGGACGAACTGGCCGCGCGAAACCTGATCAGGTACCTGGCCGAGCAGCGCGCGGCCACCGGCTATGTCCCCGATGACCGGACCCTGGTGGTCGAGCGGTTCCGAGACGAACTCGGCGACTGGCGGGTGGTGCTGCACAGCCCGTACGGGGACCGGGTGCACGCGCCGTGGGCGCTGGCCATCGCAGCCCGGTTGCGCGAGCGGTACGGCGGCATGGACGTGCAGGCGCTACACACCGACGACGGGATCATCATCCGGGTCCCCGACTCCGATGAGCCGCCGCCAGCCGGGATCGCGCTGCTTGACCCCGACGACGTCGGCGATCTGATCACCGCAGAGGTCGGCGCCAGCGCGATGTTCGCGTCCAGGTTCCGCGAATGCGCCAGCCGGGCGCTGCTGCTGCCGCGCCGCCAACCCGGCCGCCGCACGCCGCTGTGGCAGCAGCGGCAGCGCTCCGCGCAGCTGCTCGAGGTGGCGAGCCGGTACCCGGCCTTCCCGATCGTGCTCGAGACCGTCCGGGAGTGCCTGCGGGACGTCTTCGACGTACCCGCGCTGACCGGGCTGCTGCGGGACATCGCCGCCCGGCGGGTGCGGATCGTGGAAGTCGAGACGTCGACACCCAGCCCGTTCGGTAAATCCCTGCTCTTCCGGTACGTCGGCGCGTTCATGTACGACGGCGACGCGCCGCTGGCCGAACGCCGCGCCCAGGCCCTGTCGCTCGACTCGGCCCTGCTGGCGGAGCTGCTCGGCCAGGAAGGGCTGCGCGAGCTGCTCGACCCCGCCGTCATCGCCGAGGTCGCTCGCGATCTGCAGCACCTGTCCCCGTCCCGCCGCTGCCGCGACCTCGAAGACGTCGCCGACCTGCTGCGCACGGCCGGCCCACTGACGGCCGAGGAGGTGGCGCGGCGGTGCGCCGATCCGGGGGCCGCCAGTGACTGGCTCGGGGAATTGTCGGCGGCCCGCCGTACCATCGGAGTGCGGATAGCCGGGCAGCCGATGTGGGCCGCGATCGAGGACGCGGGCCGGCTGCGGGACGCGCTCGGAGTGCCGCTGCCGGTCGGCGTGCCCGAGGCGTTCACCGAGCCGGTCGGGGACCCGCTCGGGGATCTAGTCGCCAGGTACGCACGGACGCACGGCCCGTTCACCGCCGACGCGGTGGCCGGGCGGTACGGGCTCGGCGTCGCGGTGGTGACGCTGGACCTGCGGCGGCTCGCGGCGAGCGGCCGCGTAGTCGAGGGTGAGTTCCTGCCCACGGGACAAGCTGGCAACGCGCAGGCTGCCGCCGACGGGCAGCTGACCGCGCCGCGCCCCATCGAGTGGTGCGACGCCGAGGTGCTGCGGCTGCTGCGGCGGCGGTGCCTGGCCCGGCTCCGCAAGGAGGCGGAGCCGGTGCCGCCCGAGGTGCTGGCCAGGTTCCTGCCCGCCTGGCACGGAATCAGGGCTGGCGGGGCCGCGGGGCCGCAGCGGCGGCGGGCCGACGCGGGGGCGGTCCTGGAGGTGATCGAGCGGCTGGCCGGGACCCCGCTGCCGGCGTCCGCGCTGGAGACGCTGGTCCTGCCAGGGCGGGTGCCGGGCTACTCCCCCGCCCTGCTCGACGAGCTGACCTCGGCAGGCGAGATCGTCTGGTCCGGCGCCGGAGCGCTGCCCGGCGGCGACGGCTGGCTGGTCCTCGCGCCCGCCGACGGCGCCCCGCTGCTGCTGCCCGAACCGGTCGAGGTGAGCATGACCCCGCTGCATCTGGCCGTGCTCGAGGCGCTCGGCGGCGGCGGCGCGCTGTTCTTCCGCATGCTCAGCGACCGGGTCGCAAGCCTGCTCGGCGGCCAGCTTCCAACCGCTCAGCTGCCTAACGATGGGGAGGTCGCCGACGCGATCTGGGACCTGGCGTGGGCCGGGCTGCTCACCAACGACACGCTCGCCCCGCTCCGCGTGTTGCTCGGCGCCGGCCAGCCGCGGCGGGCGGCCGCGCCCGCGCGAACGGTGCCGCGGCCGCGGCCCGGCGGGGTCCCCGGACGGCGGTACGGCTTCGGGCGGCCGTCCATGCCGACGCGGACGGGCCCGCCGACGGTCAGCGGCCGGTGGTCACTGCTGCCCGGCCGCGGTGCTGCCGAGGCAGCGGGCGACAGCACCGACCAGACGGTGCGGGCGCACGCCCTCGCGCTCACGCTGCTCGACCGGCACGGCGTGCTGACCAGGGGCGCGGTGGCCGCCGAGCGGATCACCGGAGGCTTCGCCGCGGTGTACCCGGTACTGCGCGCCATGGAGGAGGCCGGCCAGTGCCGCCGCGGCTACTTCGTCGAGGGCCTCGGCGGAGCGCAGTTCGCGCTGCCCGGGGCGGTGGACCGGATGCGTGCGCTGGCGGACCCCGCAGGGGTCCCCAGGGGGGTCTGGGGGGATATATCCCCCCCAAGGGGGGTCTGGGGGGATGGGTCCCCTCAGGAGCGGGGGGGTCTTGGGGGGTCGTCCCCCCGGCTAGCACTAGTGCTTGCCGCGGCGGACCCGGCTCAGCCTTACGGGGCGGCGCTGGCCTGGCCCGAGCGGCCTGGCGAGACGGCCTCCTCGCACCGGCCCGGCCGGAAGGCGGGCGCGCTTGTCGTGCTCGTGGACGGATCACTGGTCCTGTACGTCGAGCGCGGCGGCCGGACCCTGCTGTCCTGGACCGACGATCCCGAGCAGCTGGCGGGCAGCGCGAACGCGCTGGCCGCGGCCGTCCGCGACGGCGCGCTCGGGCGGCTGACCGTGGAACGCGCCGACGGGGAGCGGGCCGGCGGCGACTCGCCGCTGACGCAGGCCCTCGAGGCGGCCGGGTTCCGGCCTACGCCCCGCGGGCTCCGGCTGCGGGCTGGGTAAGACTCTGCCCGTCATCCGGCCCCGTCACCCAGCGGTGATGTCCGTGCGCCGCGCGACGGGGCAGCGAGGCGGGTATGGTTGCCGAGAAATGACGGAATTCCCTGTTGGGGGGATTAATGACAGATCAATCATCCAGCCCGGGCCGGCCCGATGATTGGAACCGCGGCGGATACGACCCCGGCGAGCAGTACGCCGACGAGCAGTACTACGGCGCAGGCACGTCCGGTTCCCCCAGACCAGGCCCCGGAATGCCCGGCCCGGCAGGCTCGGGCTACGGGACGCCCGGCTCGGGCGGGGTAGGCGCCGCACGGCCCAGCCCTGGGATGCCCGGCCAAGGGACGGGTCCAGGGATGGCGACCACCCCGATCTGGCAGGGCACACCCCCACCCGGACCGGGACAGGCCGGACCAGGACAGGGCGGCTGGGGACAGGGCGGCCCGGGGCTGGGCGCTCCGCCGCCGGCCGGGGCTCCGCCGATGGGGCCGCCGCCGATGGGGCCGCCGGCAGCCGGGATGTCGCCGATGGCGGCGACGCAGGGCGCGGACGCGAGGGGCTTCCTGGGCGCGCTGTTCGACTTCAGCTTCACGTCCTTCGTGACCACCCGGATCATCAAGGTGCTCTACGTCTTGATCATGATCCTGACCGTGCTCGTCGCGCTCGTCTACACGTTCTACGCCTTCAACGCGAGCCCGCTGTACGGCTTCCTGACGCTCGTCATCGGAGACCCGCTGTTCATCATCATCGTGATGGCGTTCTGGCGGCTGGTCCTGGAGTCCTTCGTCGTCCGGTTCCGGATCGCCGAGGACGTCCGGGCGCTGCGCGAGCGCGCCGACCGCTGACCGGGGGCGGTGACCAGTCTCGTTTCTGCATGCGGAACAAGTTCTCGAAGGCCGGGCGGTGACCACCTAG
>JBKQQQ010000977.1:0-6717 GCA_052144275.1 Streptosporangiaceae bacterium | reverse complement strand
CTCGACGGCGAGGCGCACTACGTGCTGGACGGCGACACCGCCGACGTGCTGCTGGTCGCCGCCCGCGGCCCGGCGGGCATCGGGCTGTTCGACGTGGACCCGCGCCAGGACGGCGTGTGCCGTGCCGCCGTCCCCACCATGGACGCCACCCGCAGGCTGGCCGTCGTGCGGCTGACCCGGGCGCGCGGCCGGCGCGTGGGCGGCGACGCGTCCGGCGCGCTGAGCCGGGCCAGGGACCTCGCGTGCCTCGCGCTCGGCGCCGAGCAGGTGGGCGCGGCCCGGCGGGCCCTGGACCTGACCGTCGGCTACGCGCTGACCAGGGAGCAGTTCGGCCAGGTGATCGGCGGTTTCCAGGCGCTGCGGCACCGGATGGCCGACCTGCACGTGCTGGTGGAGTCGGCGCGGTCGCTGGCCCGCGCGGCGGCCGCCGGGGACACGCCGGAGGAAGCACCGGCGCTCGGGCTGCGGGCCGCCGCGGTCAAGGTCTACTGCTCCGACGCGCTGACCCGGACGGCCGGGGAGATGATCCAGCTGCACGGCGCCATCGGCATCACCTGGGAGCATCCGGCACACCGCTACCTCAAGCGGGCGCACGGCGCCAGGCACCTGTTCGGCAGCCCGGCCCGGCACGCGGCCGCCATCGCGGCGAGCCTGCTCGATCAGGCGTAGTTCAGGTCGCGGGCCAGCGCTATCGCGGCGGCGTTCCCGGCGAGGGGCCCAGCGGGGGACACAGCATCAGCCGCCGAGCTGCCTGGTCCCGCTGCCCAGGTCCAGCTGGTAGCGGGGGCGCCGCCGGCCAGCACTCGGCTGGCCGGCGGCCTCCGCCCAATGTTAACGCTCACAACTGACTGCGCCGGAAACCTTGACGTAACTTCGCGCCGGAGACATAGTGATGCCACCGCGCTATTTATGCGCCCCAACCCACCCGGAGGCCTTTATACGCTCCGTTTGACCGGCACGATTGTTAGCGCTCACATTGCTGTTGCCCGGCTGGCCGTCAGCTGGCTCGGCGACGTGCGGGCCCGTGTGTCAATGGCCCGCGCCAATTTTCCGGCTTTACCTTCCCGATCCATGTCCGGGGTTTTTCATGCCTTCGGGCCACGTCATCCGGAAACGGAAAGAGGTGCACGGTGATTATCCGGTCACGACTATGGCGGCGGGGGAAACTGCTGCTGTCCGCGGCGGCGATAAGCGTGCTGGCGGGCGGCCTCCTGGCGGGACCGGCGAGCCCGGCGGGACCGGCGCGGGCCGCGACGATGCTCCCGTGCGACATCTACGCCGCGGCCGGCACGCCCTGCGTCGACGCGGTCAGCACTGTACGGGCCCTCTTCGCCGCCTACGACGGCTCGCTCTACCAGGTCAAGCGCGCGTCGGACGGCAGGACCGCGAACATCGGCACGCTGGCCGCAGGCGGCTACGCCAACGCGGCCGCGCAAAACAGCTTCTGCGCTGGCACGACGTGCACCATCACGGAGATATTCGACCAGACGTCCCGGCACAACAACCTCACCATCGAAGGACCAGGCGGGAACGGCGGGCAGGATCACGGCGCGAACGCGAGCGCGCTGCCACTGACCGTGGGCGGCCATCAGGTGTACGGGCTCGACGTGACGGCCGGGGTCGGCTACCGGGACGACCACACCAGCGGCGTCGCGACCGGCGGCCAGCCGCAGGATGAGTACATGGTGGTCAGCGGGACGCACGTGAACAACAGGTGCTGCTTCGACTACGGGAACGCCGAGACGAACAACGACGATAACGGCAACGGCCACATGGACGCGATCAACTTCGGCACGGAATGCTGGTTCGCCCCCTGCTCAGGATCCGGTCCCTGGGTCCAGGCCGACCTGGAAAACGGCCTCTTCGCCGGGGGAAATGGCTCCGATACGAATAACCATGGCAACTCCAGCGCGTTCGTCACGGCCCTGGTCAAGAACAACGGGCAGACCACGTATGCGATCAAGGGCGGTAACGCGCAATCGGGCTCCCTGACCACCTGGTACAACGGCCCGCTGCCCAATATCGGCGGATATGCGCCCATGCATCAGGAAGGCGCCATTGTCCTGGGCACCGGCGGTGACAACAGCAACGGCTCGGTCGGATCGTTCTTCGAGGGGGTGATGACGGCCGGCTATCCGTCCGACGCGACCGACAACGCGGTCCAGGCCAGCATCGTCGCAGCGGGCTACTGAGCGGGCTGGCCGGCCCGGACCAGGTGGGCGCCGCCCGAACGGGCTTGGTGCACGCCCTTAGTCCGGTTCCGCGCGGGCCTGACCGAATAATGTGTCCGGGTTTAGAAGTAAGCAGGGTTACCGACCAGAAGTGTCGTGGCGGCTACTAGACGCTCAGACACAAGTGTCCTACGGTGCTGTCATGACAGCTCGAGGGGGTCGAGCGCCCCGGACGGGCCGCGATCGGTGAGCGGACCGGAGCGGTCTGCCACCGACGGCCAGCCCAGCGACGGCGAACGGACCCGCCGCCTGTTCGAGCTGCGGAACGCGCCCACGGATGACCTGGCCGGTCAGGCGGACGCGGTGGCCGCGGCGTGTCACGCCATGGCCGTGCGGTTCCACCGGGGCGGCAAGCTCCTGGTGTTCGGCACCGGCGGCGCCAGCACGGACGCGCAGCACGTCGCGGTCGAGTTCGTCCACCCGGTCATCGTCGGCAAGCGCGCGCTGCCGGCCATCTCGCTCACCTGCGACGTAGCCACCGTCACCGGGATAGCCGAACGGGACGGCGTGGCCGCGATCTTCGCCCACCAGGTCCGCTTCCTCGCCGATCCCGCCGATATCGCCCTCGGCATCTCCGCTGACGGCAACTGCGCCAGCGTGCTGGGCGGGCTCGAGGCGGCCAGCGAACTGGGCCTGCTGACGATCGCGCTGGCGGGCGGCGACGGCGGCCAGATCGCGGCCAGCAAGGCGGTCGATCACCTCCTGGTCGCGGCCTCGGCTGATCCGCGGGTGGTCAAGGAGCTGCACGTGACCGCCTACCACGTACTCTGGGAGCTCGTGCACGTGTTCTTCGAGCAGCCAGGGGTGCTCGCTCCAGGGGTGGTCGCATGATGGGCGAGGAATACTGCAGCGGCGATACCTGCATCACCTGTTCGGATACCGCCGTGCAGGTCACGGTGGTGCGGCTGCTGGCCGACGAGATGGCCGTGGTCGAGGGCGGCGCGGGCGAGGAGACCGTCAGCGTGGCCCTGGTGGACGCGGGCGTGGGCGATACCATCCTGGTTCACGCCAGCGAGGCCATCGCCGTGATAGGGAGCTGACCCGGACCATGGCGCAGGAAAACGCGGGCGCGAACTCTGGGGACTTTGGGAACTCTGGGGACTCTGGGGTGGAATCGCTCTACCCGTTCCTGTACTCCGGCCGCACGGACCTGTCCGCCGTGCTCGAGCAGGTCCGCGCCTCGACGGTGGCCAAGGCCCGGGAGATCATCGAGCTGCGCCGCGCCGTCGGCGTGCGCGACGGGGCCCGGATCGCCGAGGCCGCGCGGCAGGCCGCGGCCAGGTTCGCCGCGGGCGGCCGCCTGTTCGCCTTCGGCAACGGCGGCAGCGCGACCGACGCCGCCCAACTCGCCACCTTGTTCCTGAACCCGGGCGGGGACGCTCGCCCGCTGCCCGCGTTCGGGCTGGCCAACGATACCTCCGTGATCACCGCGCTGGGCAACGACGTCGGCGTGGACGTGGTGTTCGCCCGGCAGCTCGCCGCCTTCGGCGGCCGGGACGACATCGCGGTCGGCCTGTCGACCAGCGGGAACTCCGGCAACCTGCTGCGGGCCTTCGACGAGGCGAGCCGGCGGGGCATGCTCACCATCGGCCTGGCCGGCTACGACGGCGGGAAGATGGCCGAGCTGGAAAGCATCGACTACCTGTTCGTGGTGCCGTCGTCGTCCGTGCACCGGATCCAGGAGGCACAGACCACGATCTACCAGGTGCTGTGGGAGCTGACCGTCGAGGCTCTGGCCGCGGCGGCTGCGGCGGGCCCGTTAGATAACCCAGAGAAAAGAGTGTCAGATGTGCCTCGGCATACCCGGTGAGGTCATCGAGCTTCACCCGGAGCAACCCGATCTGGCCAAGGTGGACGTGAGCGGGGTACGGCGGATGATCAACATCGGCCTGCTCACCGACGATCCGCCCGTGCCGGGCGAATGGGTGCTGATCCACGTCGGCTTCGCCTTGTCGAAGATCGACGAACGCGAGGCCGCGGCGGCCATGGAGTTCCTCGAGAGCATCGGGCAGGCCTACGAGGACGAGATCGCGGCGCTGCGGGAATCCCTGATCGAATAATCGAATAGGAGCGCGGACAATGCGGTTCGTCGATGAATTCCGTGATGCCGACAAGGCCCACGCGCTGGCCGCGAAGATCGCGGCGCTGTGTGAGCCCGGCCGTCAGTACAAGCTGATGGAGGTGTGCGGCGGGCACACCCACACGATCTACAAGCACGGCCTCGAGGACTACCTGCCCGAGTCGATCACCCTGGTGCACGGCCCCGGCTGCCCGGTCTGCGTGATCCCGATGGGGCGGGTGGACGACGCGATCCACCTGGCCTCGCAGCCGGACGTGATCATGACGTCGTTCGGCGACATGATGCGGGTGCCGGGCAGCGGCGGATCGTTCTTCGACGCCAACGCCGAGGGCACCAGCATCCGGATGGTGTACTCGCCGCTCGACTCGCTGAAGATCGCCCGGCAGAACCCGGACAAGCAAGTCGTGTTCATGGCGATCGGGTTCGAGACGACCGCGCCGTCCACCGCGATGACCATGCTGCGCGCCGCGCGCGAGGGGCTGGAGAACTTCTCGGTGTTCTGCAACCACGTCACGATCATCCCGGCCATCAAGGCCATCCTGGACTCGCCGGACCTGCGGCTCGACGGCTTCATCGGCCCGGGACACGTGTCCACGGTGATCGGCTGCCGGCCGTACGAGTTCATCGCCGCCGAGTACGGCAAGCCCGTGGTGGTGGCCGGGTTCGAGCCGCTGGACATCCTGCAGTCCATCTACATGCTCATGGTGCAGCTGTCGCAGGGCCGGTCCGAGGTGGAGAACCAGTACTCGCGCGTGGTGCCGTGGGACGGCAACCTGACGGCGCTGAAGGCCATCGGCGAGACGATGGAGCTGCGGCCCTACTTCGAGTGGCGCGGCCTCGGCTTCATCTCGCACTCGGCCCTCAAGGTCCGCGAACAGTACGCGGCCATGGACGCGGAACTGCTGTTCCAGGTGCCCGGCGTGCGGGTCGCCGACCCGAAGGCCTGCCAGTGCGGCGAGGTGCTCAAGGGCGTGCTGAAGCCGTGGGAATGCAAGGTGTTCGGTACCGCGTGCACCCCGGAGACCCCGATCGGAACCTGCATGGTGTCCCCGGAGGGCGCCTGCGCCGCCTACTACAACTTCGGCCGGATGAACCGCAACCGGGTCGCCGAGGTGAGCGCCTCGTGACCGCCGGCCAGGTGAGCCACGGGGTCCAGGGCCAGCCGGGCTGGATCGACGAGGCCCTCCGCGAGCACGAGGAGCACGCCGTCCCGGACACCCCGGACACCCCGGACGCGGCGGGCCGGCGCCAGCTGCCGCTGGCCGACCGGGAGCAGCAGGTCCTGGACCGCATCGACCGCGCGCGGCGCCGCCGCCCGCGGGTCAGGGAAGAACGCATCACGATGTCGCACGGCGCGGGCGGCAAGGCGACCCAGACCCTGATCGAGGCGGTCTTCCTCGACGCGTTCCGCAACCCGCTCCTCGAGCCGCTCGAGGACGCCGCCCAGCTGCTCCTGGGCGGGTCCCGGGTGGCCCTCACCACGGACTCCTACGTGGTCAAGCCGCTGTTCTTCCCCGGCGGCGACATCGGCGACCTGGCCGTCAACGGCACCGTCAACGACCTGTCGGTGTCCGGGGCCACGCCGTTGTACCTGTCGGCCGGGTTCATCCTCGAGGAAGGCTTCCCGGTCGCCGACCTGAACCGGGTGGCCGAGTCCATGCGGGAGGCGGCCGCCGCCGCCGGGGTGCAGATCGTCACCGGCGACACCAAGGTGGTCGAGAAGGGCAAGGCCGACGGCTGCTACATCAACACCGCCGGGGTGGGCCTCCTCGAGCGGGACGTGAACCTCGGCGTGGCGCAGGCGCAGCCGGGCGACGCCATCATCGTGTCCGGGCCGATCGGCGACCACGGCATCACCATCATGCTGGCCCGCGGCGAGCTCGACATCGAGGCGGATATCTGCTCCGACACCGCCCCGCTGAACGGGCTGGTGGCCGGGCTGCTGGACGCGGTGCCCGGGGTCCGGGCCATGCGCGACGCGACCCGGGGCGGGGTGGCGACGATCCTCAACGAGATCGCCAAGGCGGCCAACGTGGGGGTGCTGGCCGTCGAGGACGATATCCCGGTCCGCGCGGAAGTCCGCGGCGCCTCCGAGCTGCTGGGGATCGACCCTATGTACGTCGCCTGCGAGGGCCGCCTGGTGGCGGTCGTGCCGGGCGGCGAGGCCGACCGTGCGGTCGCCGCGCTGCGCGCGCATCCGCTCGGCGGGCAGGCGGCGGTCATCGGCCACGTGCGGGCCGAGCAGCCGGGAATCGTCCAGCTGAAGACCTCGTTCGGCGGCACCCGGATCGTCGACCTCCTGGTCGGGGACCCCCTGCCGCGGATCTGCTGACCCAAGGGCCGGGGGATTTATCCCCCCCGAGGGGGTCTGGGGGGAAAGGTTTCCCCCCAGGAGCGGGGGGGTAT
>JBKQQQ010000976.1:0-3513 GCA_052144275.1 Streptosporangiaceae bacterium | reverse complement strand
CCCGCAGGTGCGGCCGCCCGCCGACCACGCCGTAAACCGGACGGTTCCAGCGGTAGACGGTCCCGTTGTGCAGGCTCATCTCGGCCAGCTGCGGGATGACCCCGCGGTCAAGGGTGGCCAGCGGGTCCTCCTCTTCGCAGATCGGCAGCAGCGCGGGGAAGTACCGGAGGTTCTCCTCGAACAGGTCGAACACCGAGGTGATCCAGCGCTCGCCGAACCAGACCCGGGGCCGCACCCCCTGCTCCTTCAGCTCGTCCGGCCGGGTGTCGGTGGACTGCTCGAACAGCGTGATCCGGGTCTCGTGCCACAGCTGCCGACCGAACAGGAACGGGGAGTTAGCCGCCAGCGCGACCTGCACGCCGGCGATGGCCTGGGCGGCGTTCCAGTAGTCAGCGAAGACGTCCGGGCTGACCTGGAGATGTAGCTGCACGCTGGTGCAGGCGGCCTCGGGCGTGATGCTGTCGGCGTGGGTGACGAGCTGCTCGGGGCCGTCGATGGAGATGCTCATGTCCTCGCCGCGGGCGGCGAAGATCTGCTCGTTGAGCACCCGGTAGCGCTCGTTGGCCGACATGGTGCTCTCGCTGACGTCATGTTCGGCCAGCGTGGGCAGGATGCCGACCATGACCAGGTGGCTGCCCACCGTGCGGGCCCGGGCGTCGGCCGCGTTGAGGTCGGCGCGCAGCTCGGTCTCCAGGGTGGCGAGCGCGTCGCCGTCGAGCATCCGCGGCGGCACGTTGATCTCCAGGTTGAACTGGCCGACCTCGGTCGCCCAGGCCGGGCTGGCGATCGCGTCGAGCGCGTCGGTGTTGCGCATCGACGGCATCCCGTGCTCGTCGACCAGGTTCAGCTCGATTTCCTGGCCCACCGTCGAGGGGTTCTCCTCGAACAGGCGCTCGCGGAGCATGCGGGCGAACACGTCGAGCGAGCGCCGCACCTTGTCCCGGTACTTGCGCCGGTCCTCGCCGCTGATCTTGATCGCTTGGATGTCACGGCCCACTTCAGGCTCCGCTCAACGAGATAACCTGCCTTCTTTGCCACATACGTACCCCATAAGGCCGCGGCCAGCCGCGCGCTCTCGTCGCGCACCCACAGGTTGAGCAGCCCGCGCAGGTGCGCGATGAACTTCTCGTGCTCGTGCGCCGGGTACACCGACTGGACCGTCCGGACCAGCAGCTGGTCGAAGTCAGCACCGGCCACCCAGTCCAGCACGATCTGGTCCAGGCGGGAGAGGTTGCTCGCGCAGAAGTCCTGGTAGCGCTCGGTCTCGAAGTAGGCGTCGGCCAGCTCGCGGTACGCGGCCAGCCTCTCCTCGTACGACATCCCGGGCTCGTCGGCGATCGCGAAAAACCGGTCGGTCTCCAGGTCGAGCTTGGCCTGCCGGCCCGTCACCAGCGCGAAGACGCACCACTTGACCAGGGCCTTCATCGCCCAGGGGAAGTAGTAGTGCAGGCTGGTGAGCGCGACGTCGGGGCAGGCGTTGGCGTAGTCGATGGGATAGACCTCGCCGCTCTTAACCAGCGTCTCGCACGAGTTGAACTCCCACCTGAAGAACGCGTTGACCAGCCGGCCGATCGTCACCACCTCCGTGCCGGCCTGCGGGGACAGGAAGTTGTGGTCGACCGCGTAGCGCAGGTGCATGGGCTGGTCCGGCTGGAACTTCATGACCATCGTCTCGGCCCCGATGGACAGCGAGCGGGCGAAGACGTCGTAGTCGATGGCCTTCTGCAGGTGCATCAGCATCTCGCCGCTGGCGTCGTAAGCCGAGTGCAGCTCCGCGGGGTTGTTGATGCGCGAGACGCCGCGCCAGGCCCCGCCGTCGTAGGGCTTCATGAACAGGGGGTAGCCGATCTGCGCCGCGATGGCGTCCAGGTCGAAGGGCCGGTTGTAACGGGCGGCGGTATAGGCGTAGCGAGCGTTGTCGACCGGGTTCTTGAACGGCACGAGCACCGTCTCAGGCACCTTGAGGCCCAGCCGCATCATCGCGCAGTAGGCCGCGTGCTTCTCCATCGACTGGAACGTGAACGGGCTGTTCAGCAGGTACACGCCGTCCATCAGCGCGACCTTCTTCAGCCATTCCCGCGGCACGTAGTACCAGTACGCGAGCCGGTCGATGACCAGGTGGTACCGCGGCCGGTCGCGCAGCCTGAACGGCTCGATGGTGATCCGCTCGCAGTCGAAGGCGTGCGTGCCGTCCGGGCCGTCCACGGGAGATACGGGTCCCAGCCGGCGCAGGATCTCCTCGAACGCCATCGGCCAGTCTTCCTCGGTACCGAGCAGCAAGCCGATCAGGTGCCTGGCAGAGGTCAACGCGGGCTCCCGTCGTCAGCAAAATCGCGGCATGTGGTGGGCCAGCTGGGCGCGCCAGGAGGGCCAGTCGTGCGGGACGTCAGGCCCCCACAGGTCAAGCTCGTGCCTGATCCCCTGGGCCAGCAGCAGCGCGGCGAAACGCCTGGTGCTCGACAGCGCCCCGGTGGTGTCCTCCCACTGGCCCTGGCCGCAGACCAGCAGCAGGCTGAGCTGGTCGCGCAGCCAGTCGAGGTGATCGCCGGACAGGTTGGCCACGTAGTCCAGCGGGTTGTTGAAGTACGCCTCATTGCCCCGCTCGCCCCAGCCGTTCCACGCGGCGGGGTCGTAGTTGCCGGAGAAGCACATCGCCAGCGGGAACAGGTCGGCCCGCTTGAGGGCGAAGTTGGCCGCGTGGAAGGCGCCCAGGCTGCAGCCGAGGGTGACCACCTCGAACTGGCCGCCGCAGTCCTGGTAGATCCACGGCACGACGTCGCCGACGATCCACGACTCGTACCGGCCGTGGCGGCGGGCCCGCTCCTCGAGCGGGATGTCGGTGTTGGACCAGGACGCCGCGTCATAGCTGTCCACGCAGTAGAGTTTCAGCCGTCCGGCGTCGATCAGGCCCGCCACCGCGCCGACCATGCCGTTGTTCTCGAAGTCGGCGGCCCGGCCCCGCTCGGAGGGGAACACCAGCACCGGGCGGCCCCAGTGGCCGTAGCGGATGACGGTGCCCGCGGCCCCCAGCGCCGCCGACCACAGATCGGTCGCTTCCCGGTTCACCGGCACACCTGCCTCACCAGCCGGGTGAGACGCGGGTGGAAGGCGTCCCGCTCCTGGTGGCCGTCGACCCAGGCGCCTGCCTCGAGCACCGCTCCCGGTTCACCGATCACTCGCACATGGTGCCTGTTCCACACGGAGATGACAACAGCACGCTCACGAGCGCGGGCGCGACGGCGATCTACGACGGTCCCGCTGACCGGCCCGGCTCGTTGGCCGCTTTTGTGACCTTCGGCCGGATTCCGAGCTCGGGTATGCGTCACCGAAGCTGGCCGACCCCGGAGCCAAGCCCGCAAGCTAAATCGCCCGCATCCGGTTGTTGCGGATCGTGGGTGACCTCGGCGAGGCCGAGTTCCTCGAGCAGCGGCGGCAGGTACATCCCGAACCGGCCGCGGTAACCGCTGCGCAGGCCGTACCAGCCGCCGACCGGGTTATCGGCGGACCGTCCCC
>JBKQQQ010000975.1:0-15768 GCA_052144275.1 Streptosporangiaceae bacterium | reverse complement strand
GTCGGCGGCGAGCACGGCCTCGCATGCCACCCAGTGCATCCGTGCCGTCACCACCGGCTGGCCGTCCGGGTCGACCGTGTAGATCAATCCCGGGTGACCGTCCCGCTGCCAGGCGTCGGCGACCGCGGTATCGAAGAGCGCGGTAGCCGCTTCGAGCAGCCAGGCGGGGGGTGTCGCCTCGGCCGCCTCCAAGGTCAGCAGCAGCCGGGCCCACTCGAAGGAGTGGCCCGGGGTGGTGCCGTACGGCCGGAACTGGTCGTTGCGGCGATCGTCGTTATAGTCCGGCAGGGGCTGCCAGTTCTCGTCGTAGTGCTCGGGTATCCGCCATGCGTGGGCCCGGGCCTGACCATCGATCAGACGGGTGGCGATAGCGGCGGCCCGGGCACGCCAGACGGGGTTGCCGCTGACGTCTCCCGCGGCGAGGTACGCCTCCACCGAGTGCATGTTGCTGTTGGCGCCGCGGTACGGCTCGAGCGCTGTGAAGTCAGCGTTCCAGCTCTCCCGCGCACAGCCTTCGGTGTCGGACCAGAAGTGCTGTTCGATGGCGGCTGCGGCGGCCACGAAGGCGGCATCGGCACCGGGAATTCCCGCGGCCACCGCACTGGCCGTCGCCAGCAGGACGTGGGCGTGATCGTAGTTCGTCTTGGCGGGATCGATGACGTTCCCGGACAGGTCGATGCTGGAAACCCAGCCGCCGAACTCGCCGTCGGCGTAGCGGTCGGCGAGGGCCTTAAGGCCGGATGCCGCCAGGGCCGCAGCGCCGGCGACGCCGTCCAGGTGCGCCAGCGCGAAGACGTAGGTCATGCGCGAGTTGACGTACAGCGGGCAGGGCTGCGTCACGTCGATTTCGCCGTCGACGCCGAGCCACCCGAAACCGCCGTCGGCCAGCGCGGCCGCCCGCCCGAACGCGATCAGCTGACTGGCTTCGGCGCGACGCCATGGTGCTGTTCCGGGTTCGCTCACAGGCTTCCTTCCTGGTCAAGGTCAGTCCGTATGATGTCTTTCGTCGCGAAGTACTCATTACCCACCGGTTCCAGCTTGATGACTATGGTTCCAGCTTGATGACTATCTCGGGGCCCATGGCGCGCCGCGACGCGACCGGACTGTCCACAAGATCATCTTCGGGTGCTGGCCAAAATGAACGCTGATCCTCAGCTCCCCGCGAAGGCCGCTGACCATCCGAACCTAACCGGCCCGGTCTGCACCCTGGGTCTGGACCTCGGGACCAGCTCGGCCAAGGCGGTCGTGGTCGATACCGGCGGCGAGGTCCTGGCTCAGGCGTCAGCCGGTTACACCGTGACCTCGACCGTGGCAGGCTACGCCGAGAGCGAGCCGGCCCACTGGTGGAGCGCGGTGACCGCCTGTGCCCGCGAGGCCGTGCACGCGGCTGGCCACGCCGCTGGCGCGCGGCCGTCCGCTATCGGCCTGTCGGGACAAATGCACGGCCTGGTGATGGCGTCCGCCGACGGCGAGGCCCTTCGTCCGGCCCTGCTCTGGGCCGACAGCCGCGCCACCGGCTCCCTGCGCGCCTACCGGCTGCTCGGCCCTGGTGCGCTGGCCCGGCTGGCCAACCCGCTGGCCCCCGGCATGACCGGGCCGCTGCTGATGTGGATCGCCGAGAACGAGCCGCGCACCTACACCGAGGCTCGCTGGGCGCTGCAGCCCAAGGACTGGCTCCGGGCCCGCCTCACCGGTGAGGTCCACGCCGAGCCCAGTGACGCGTCCGCCACCCTGCTCTATGACGTGATGGGCGACCGCTGGGACCTTGAGGTGGTCGGCGCCCTAGGCCTGGACGCCAGCTTGCTGGCTCCGCTGCTGCCCTCAGCCGGCGCGCCCGCCGGGCACTTGGTCGCCGGGGCGGCGACCGACCTGGGGTTGCCCGCGGGCATCCCGGTCGCGGCCGGGGCCGGCGACACGGCGGCGGCGGCCCTGGGCAGCGGGATCGGCCCGGGCGACATCCAGCTGACCGTCGGCACCGGCGCGCAGGTCATCCGGCCTCTGGTCGCGCCGGTCAGCCGGGCGGAGGCCGGAGTCAACCTGTACCGGTCGGCGACCCCGGACGGCTGGTACCAGATGGGCGCCACCATCAGCGCCGGACTCAGCCTCAACTGGGTGCGCGAGATCATGAACGCCAGCTGGGAGGAGCTGTACGCGAGCGCCGATCATCCGGGCCAGGGCCCGATCTTCGTGCCGCACCTGTCGGGGGAACGGACGCCGTACTGCGATCCGGCGCTGCGCGGCTCCTGGACCGCGCTGTCGCTGGCCGACGACCGGACGTCGCTCTTGCGGTGCGCGCTCGAGGGAACCGCCTTCGCCATCCGCGACGCGCTGGATGCCCTGCTGGCCGACGAACGTCCGCCGCTTCTCCGGCTGGCCGGCGGAGGCACCCTGGCCGCCGGCTGGCGGCAGTTGCTCGCGGACGTGCTGGGGGTGCCGCTGTACGCCGTGGACGTGCCCGCGGCGTCCGGCCGCGGGGCCGCCCTCTTGGGGGCGCACGCGGCTGGCCTGCTCAGTTTCGACGACATCCAGGGGCCGCTGGCGCCGCCCGCCCGCCTCGCGGCCGAACCGGACGCGACGCAGGCAGCCTTCCACGCCGAACGCCACGCCAGGTTCCGGCGGACCGTCTCGGCCCTGAGCGGGTGCGCAAAGGAAGGGGGATTCTGATGACCAGCTTGACCGAGGAAACCCTGACGCGGCTGAACGCCGAGGTGGCCGTGCCTGGTTACGATCGCCGCCACGTTACGACCGGAATCGTTCACATCGGCGTCGGCGGCTTCCACCGCTCGCACCAGGCGATGTACATCGACACGCTGATGAATAACGGCACGGCGATGGACTGGGGTATCTGCGGTATCGGCCTGCAGCCGTCCAACGTCAGGATGCGCGACGTGCTGGCCGCCCAGGACGGCCTGTACACCCTGGTCATCCGGCACAGCGACGGCACCTGGGACGCCCGCGTGATCGGGTCGATCGTGGAGTACCTGTTCGCACCCGACGATCCCGAGGCAGCCATCGAGAAGATGGCCGCGCCGGCCACCCGGATCGTGTCGCTCACCGTCACCGAAGGCGGCTACAACCTCGACGCCGTCACCGGTGAGTTCAACGCCTCCGATGCGTCGGTCGTGGCCGACCTGCATCCTTCAGGCGCGCCACGCACCGTTTTCGGGCTGGTAACCGAGGCGCTGGCTCGCCGCCGCGCCCGGGGCATTCCCGCCTTCACCATCGTGTCCTGCGACAACATCCAGGGCAACGGCCACGTGAGCCAGCGCGCGTTCACGGCGTTCGCCCGGCTGCGTGATCCGGCGCTGGCCGACTGGATCACCCGCCACGTCCGCTTCCCCAACTGCATGGTCGACCGCATCACGCCGCAGACGACCGACGGGGATCGCGCCGAGCTCAGCCGCCGGTTCGGCATCGACGACCAGTGGCCCGTGCTCTGCGAGCCGTTCACGCAGTGGGTCCTCGAAGATAACTTCGCCGACGGCCGGCCGCCCCTGCAAGACGTCGGCGTGCAGATTGTCTCCGACGTGGAACCCTACGAGCTGATGAAGCTGCGGCTGCTCAACGCCAGCCATCAGGCCCTGTGCTATCCGGGCTACCTGGTGGGATACCGGCTCGTGCACGACGTCACGACCGACCCGCTGTTCGCCCGGTTCCTGCTGGACTACATGACGCAAGAAGCCATCCCGACCCTGCGGCCCGTGCCCGGCGTGGATCTGGTCCACTACGCGAACCAGCTCATCGAGCGATTCTCCAATCCCGAGGTCCGCGACACCGTGGCCCGGCTGTGCGCCAACGCGTCCGACCTCATTCCCAAGTTCCTGCTCCCCGTCATCAGGCAGCAGCTCGCCACCGGTGGTCCCTTCACCCGCTCGGCGGCCGTCGTGGCCAGCTGGGCCCGCTACGCCGAGGGCACCGACGAGAACGGCGAGCCATACGAGCTCGACGACGCCCTCGCGCCGCAACTGCGAGCCGCAGCAGGCCGGCAACGCGGCCACCCGACCGCCTTTCTCCAGGACAACCGCGCGGTCTTCGGTGACCTGGCCGACGACACCCGGTTCACCCGGGTGTACAGCTCGATCCTGACCGCCCTGCTCGAACGCGGCGTGCGCAAGACCTTCGCTAACCTTGACCACTACGGAGGCGGTTGCCCTGACTAGCATGCGACGCGTCGTCGTCTACCCGGGCCGGATCGCTGTCGAGGCAGCGGACGTCCCCGCCCCAGGCCCGAACGAGGCCCTGGTCCGCACGCTCATGGCCGGCGTCTGCGGATCCGACCTGCACGCGGCCCACGGGCGGCACCCGTTTGTCCCGCTGCCCTACCGGCCGGGCCATGAGGTCGTCGGGGTCGTCGAAACCACGGGCTCGGCCGTCGAGGGCTACGCACCGGGACAGCGGGTCATCGTGGAGCCCGACCTGCCCTGCTGGACGTGCAAGATGTGCACCTCCGGACGCGAGAACCTGTGCGAAAACCTGCAGTTCTTCGGCTGCGGCTACGCCCAGGGCGGCATGGCGGACTACTTCACCCTGGCCGCGAACCGCCTGCATCCCGTGCCGGACACGCTGGACGATCCCACCGCGGCGATCATCGAGCCGCTGTCGACGCCGGTGCACGCCGTGCGCCTGGCGGGCGACGTGGCCGGCCGGGCCGTCGCCGTTCTCGGCGCCGGGACCATCGGGTTGTTCACCCTCACGGTGCTCCGCGCCTACGGAGCAGGAAAGATAGTCAGCACCGATCCCAATCTCGCCAAGCGCGAGCGAGCCGAGGCCCTCGGCGCCGATTCGACCATCGACGCACGCACACCCGACGTCGCCGGGCAGGTGCGGACGGCGCTCGGCGGCAGCGCCGACATCGTGTTCGACTGCGTCGCCATCCAGTCCTCGATGGACCAGGCGATCGCCATCGCCGACAAAGGCGGGACCGTCATGGTGGTCGGCGTCCCGGCCCGGGACGTCACGGTTCCGCTGCCGATCGTGCAGGACCACCAGATCCGCATCCAGGGCAGCGCCACCTATCTCCCGCAGGACTACGCCGAATCGGCCGACCTGCTGCGCCGGGGAGCCGTCAGGACAGCCGACTTCGTGACCGCCACGCGGCCACTCGATCAGGTCGCCGAGGCCTTCGAGCTCGCTTGGTCAGGAAATCACGTGAAGGTCCTCGTCACCGTCGGCGAGCGGTGATCACGGACCTGTACCCGCTTTCTTCGGCCCTGGTGGCACTCGATTTTGACGGCACGCTCGCACCGATATCACCGCACCCTGACGACGCACGTCCGCTGGCCGGCGCCCGGCAGATCCTGGGCGACCTGCGGGCCACCGGGGCAACTGTCGCCGTCGTCACCGGCCGGAGCGTGGCGTCGCTGCTGCGCGTCAGCGGCTTCGGCGCCGTACCAGGCATCGTCGTCTACGGCACGCATGGCGCCGAAAGATGGCAGGCGGGTGAACTGCGCGCTCCGGCGACCCCACCTGGCCTGGACGAGCTACGCCTGACCCTGCCCGGGCTGCTGGCCAGCGTCGCCCGGGACCTGTGGATCGAAGAAAAAGCTCTGTCGCTGGTCATACACGCACGCCTGGTCGCCGCGCCGGACCGCGTGCTGGAGATGCTGCGCGCTCCGGTGCAAAAGGCCGCGGCGGCGGCCGGGCTCGGCGTGCGGCCCGGCAAGGAAGTCCTCGAGATCTGCCTTCCTGGCATCGACAAGGGCACCGCGATCCGCGAGCTCATCAGCGACGATACGACCGCGGCCTTCTACGCAGGCGACGACCTCGGCGACCTGCCCGCGATGGCGGAAGTGAACGCATGGGCCGGGCGCACCGGCCGGCCGGCGTTGACGGTCGGGGTGAGTCCCCGCGGACGGGGCCCGGTCGCCGAGCAGGCGGACGTCACCGTGCCAGATCCGCAGAGCCTCATTTCGCTGCTGCGGCAGATCCTCAAGGACGCCGCGTAGGGTCAGGCCGCATCACGCGCTTACCGCAGCGAACCGGGCGCAACACCGCCATAGCCTCCTAGGATCAGGCCGCTGGTGGGGACGCCGGTACCGGCGGTGACCAGGACGGGGCCGTCGCCGGGGACCTGGTTGACGGACGTGCCGCGGACCTGGCGGACCGCCTCGGCGATGCCGTTCATGCCGTGGATGTAGGCCTCGCCCAGCTGGCCGCCGTGCGGGTTGACCGGCAGGCGGCCGCCCAGCTCGATCGCGCCGTCGGCGATGAAATCCCTGGCCTCGCCGCGCCCGCAGAAGCCGAGCTCCTCCAGCTGGATGAGCACGTAGGGGGTGAAGTGGTCGTACAGCACGGCGGTGCGCACGTCCGCCGGGCCGATCCGCGCCTGCCGCCACAACTGCCCGGCGACCAGGCCCATCTCCGGCAGGCCGGTCAGGTCGTCGCGGTAGTAGCTGGTCATGGTGAACTGGTCCGGGCCGGCGCCCTGCGCGGCGGCGCGGATCACGGCGGGCCGGTGCGGAAGGTCGCGGGCCCGGTCCAGGCTGGTGACCACGACGGCCACCGCGCCGTCGCTCTCCTGGCAGCAGTCGAGCAGCCTCAAGGGTTCGGCGATCCACCGCGAGGCCTGGTGCTCGGCGAGCGTGACCGGGCGCTGGTAGAACCAGGCCTGCGGGTTGGCCGCGGCGTGGCGGCGATCCGCGACCGTCACCCGGCCGAAGTCCTCGCTGGTCGCGCCGCAGAAGTGCATGTAGCGGCGAGCGAGCATGGCGACGGTCGCGGCCGGCGTGGCGATGCCCATCGGGTAGTGCCAGCCGTTGTCGATGCCCGAGGTCGTCGGCGTCGCGACCGCGCCGGCCGCGACGCGGCCGAAGCGGCGGCCGGAGCGCTCGTTCAGCGCCCGGTAGCAGACCACCACGCGGGCGGCCCCGGTCGCGACCGCCATCGCCGCCTGGTGCACGGTCGCGCACGCGGCGCCGCCGCCGTAGCCGATCTGGCTGAAGAAGGTGAGCCCGGGTATGCCGACCTCGCGCGCGACCGCGATCTCGGCGTTGCTGTCCATGGTGAAGGTCACCAGGCCGTCCACGTCGGACGGGCGCAGCGCGGCGTCGGCGAGCGCGGCCCGCACCGCCTCGGCCGCGAGCCGCAGCTCGCTGCGGCCGGAATCCTTGGAGAACTCGGTCGCCCCGATGCCGGCGATCGCCGCGGTCATCACCGGGCGATCCGGACGGTCGCCGTAACGTGGTCGCCGAGGCCGCACCGGCCGGTCACCGAGACCACCTGCTCGTCCCGGTGATGGGCCTGGTGATGGGCCCGGTGATGAGCACTGCCCTCGCTGGTGACGTGCCCGCTGAGGGTGAGCGTCTCGCCGGCGTGGCAGGGCACGCCCAGCCGGATGGAGACCGCGCGGACCACCGCGTCCGGGCCGGCCCAGCCCGACACGTAGCGCTGAACCAGCCCCGTCGTGGTCAAGATGTTGACGAAGATGTCCTTCGCCCCCCGCATGACGGCGCGGTCCCGGTCGTGGTGCACGTCCTGGAAGTCGCGGGTGGCCAGCGCCGAGGCGATCACGAAGGTGGGCGTCACGTCGATCACCAGCTCCGGGAGCATCCCCTCGGCAGCCTGCCAGGCCGGCAGCGTCAGGTCCTCGTCCACTCGCACGAAGGTGGCGCGCACCGGCAGCCCGATCCGCACCTGGTCCGGGCGGACGCCGGGCATTTCGCCGACCATCCGGACGCCCTCCGGCAGCTGCACCAGAGCGACCACCATCGGCAGTTTCTTGCCCGGCACCGGCGGGTGATGGTGCACGACGTAGCTGTAGACCTCACCGGTACCGGCCGCGACGACGTACCCTCCGTCGCTGGCTTGCCCGCACGAGGGGCACATCGGTCCCGGCGGATGGCGCAGCGAGCCGCAGCCGCCGCAGCGCTGGATGCGCAGCTCGCCGACCGCGGTGCCGACCCAGAAGAACGCGGTGTCCGGGGTGATCAGCGGGCGCATGGGGCTGGCGGTGCTGGCGGTGCTTGCGGGGTTTGATGGACTGGCGGGGCTTGATGGGCTGGCGGGGTTTTCGGTGCTGACGGGCGGGCGGAACTTCAGGACGCGGAAGTCCATCGTGGCCACCGGCTCGCCGGCGGAGAACCAGGTGCTGCGGGTGGTCACGAACCAGCCCTCGCCCAGCGCGGTGCGTTTGGGGCCGGTGACGTCGAGGAGCCTGGACTGGACCGAGAGCTGCTCGCCGAGCTTGAGGTAGCGGTGGTAGACCTGGTCGCAGTTGGTCGCGACCACCGAGGTGTACCCGGCCTCGTCCAGGACCTGCACCATCTGGCCCAGCGGGTCGTCGCCCGTGCGCACCCCGCGCAGGCCGGGCATCGTCCAGACCTGGATCATGGCCGGCGGGGCTGTGTCCGGGTCGGCGCCGTCCGTACCTGGCAGGGCGAGTGCCTCGGTCCAGTTGCGGATCATCGGCAGGTTGACCGGGTCGCGCGCGCCGCGCGGGCGGCTCTCGCCCGCCGCCGCGATCCGGGCGGCCGCCGCCCGGATCAGGTCCTCGGTGCTCATCGCCGTACTCATCGCGGGGCCCGGGGCAGGCCCAGGCCGGCGGTCGCGATGAGCTCACGCTGGATCTCGTTGACGCCGCCGCCGAAGGTCAGCACGATGTTGCGCTTGAGCTGGACGTCCAGCCAGGTCATCAGGGCCGCGGTGTCCGGCTCGGCGTCCGCGTGCCGCCCGACCACGTCGGCGAGCAACTGCCCGATCACCTGCAGCTGCTCGGAGGAGAAGACCTTGGTGGCGGACGCATCGGCCACCTCGACCGCGGGCGCGGCCGCGACCTGCCAGTTGAGCAGCTCGTTGACGCGCATGACGGCCGACGCCAGGGCCAGCGCGCGCCGCACGTCGGGCTGGGTGAGCAGGGACCTCATCGCGGCCCACGCCCGTACCCGGTCGTGCAGGACGGCGATCCGCCCGGCCGGGCCGAGCATCACCCGCTCGTGGTTGAGCTGCGTGGTGATCAGCCGCCAGCCCTCGTTCTCCGCGCCGACCCGCATCGTGACCGGGACCCGCACGCCGGAGTAGTAGGTCGCGTTGACGTGATGGGCGCCGTCGAGGGTGATGATCGGGGTCCAGGAGAACCCCGGGTCGGCGGTGTCGACGATGAGGATCGAGATCCCCTTGTGCCGGGGCGGCCCGGTCCGGCAGGCCAGCCAGATGTAGTCGGCCTCGTGGGCACCGGTGGTGAAGATCTTCTGCCCGTCGACGATGTACTCCTCCCCGTCCCGTACCGCCCTGGTACGCAGCGCGGCCAGGTCCGTGCCGGCCTCAGGCTCGGTGTAGCCGATCGCGAAGTGCACCTCGCCGGCCAGGATCTTCGGCAGGAAGAAGTCCTGCTGCCCGGGCGTGCCGTGCTCCTGCAGCGTGGGGCCGACGGTCTGCAGCGTCACGGCGGGCAGCGGCACGTCGGCGCGGGCCGCCTCGTCCGCGAAGATCTGCTGCTCCACCTGGCCGAACCCGCGCCCGCCAAAGCGGACCGGCCAGCCCACCCCGAGCCAGCGGTCGCGGCCCATCCGGCGCACCACCTCGCGGTAGACGGTGCCGTGCCGCTCGGTGAGCAGCTCGGCGTGCTCGGCGGGCGACATCAGGCCGCCGAAGTAGGCGCGCAGCTCGTCGCGCAGCGCGAACTGGTCCGGGGTCAGTTCGGGGAACATGCCAGCCGCTCCAGCCGGTACTCCGCGCCGCCGAGGAACCGGACCAGGTCGGCGGCCAGCGAGGAAAACCGGTGCAAGGGATAGGTCACGTCCATCCCGAGCCCGCCGTGCAGGTGATGACATGTCCGAACGGCCCTGGGTGCCTGCTCGGCGCACCAGTACCCCGCCACGTCCAGGTCGGCGCCCTGGTCGCGGCCCTCGCTCAGCCGCCAGCACGCAGACAGCGTGGCCAGGTGCAGCGTACGCGACGCGATGTAGGTGTCCGCGATCTGCTGCGACACCGCCTGGAACGTGGCCAGCGGCCGGCCGAACTGCTCCCGGGAAGCCACGTAATCCCTGGTCAGCGCCAGCGCCCCGGCCACCGCGCCGTCTATGAGAGCACAAGCCCCGGCCACGGCGAGGTGATACAGATCCTGGACGCACTCGGCCGGCCCGAGCACGGACTCGACAGGCGCCTGGTCCATGCGCAGCGTGTACTCCGGCTGCCCGCTCGAGCTAGGCGTCCGCGTCAGCCTCATCCCTTCCGCCCCAGGATCCACAAGCACGACCGCCACACTCCCCACCACACCATGATCAAGAACAGTTTTGGGCGCCATCTGACCCGAACTGTTCACGATCATGGAAGACACGGGGACGAGGATCCAGGAGGCTTCGGCCGCATAGGGGACGCCTACCTTGGTGCCAGTGATTTTTCCGTCGGTGACCGTGGTGGCGGGGACGATGGGCGCGGGGTCGGACGGCTCGCGGAGGGCGGCGGTCAGGATCAGCTCGCCGGACGCGATGGCCGGCAACAGCTCGCGCTGGAGGTCGGCGCTGCCCCAGCGGGCCACGGGCAGCGCGCCGGTCATCAGCGTGGCCAGGGCCTTGAGGGAATCAGGCGTGGCGTGCCTGCCGATTTCGGTCAGGAGGACCGCGGTATCGAGCACGCCGAGCTGGGACGCGTCCAGCAGGCCGGCCCGGGCGAGTTCCTTCCAGGGATCGGCTGCGGCCAGCACCTCCGCCGCCAGCCTGGCGACCGCTTGCTGGGTTTCCCCCAGGCTGAAGTCCATCATCGGGGCAGGCCGAGGACGCGGTCGGCGACCTGGTTCAGCAGGATCTGCGTGGTGCCGCCGGCGATGGACAGGCACCGGGTGAGCAGGAACTCGTAGCTGGCCTCGCCGGGCTGACCGGTGGCGGCGGCGCCGGCCGGGCCGAGCAGCTCCAGGGCGGTCTCGGCGACCGCCTGCCGGTGCCCGGTGCCGATCAGCTTGCGGATCGCCGGGTGCGCGCCGCGCTGCTCGAGCAGGGCAACGGCCCGTCCGGAGGCCACGTGCACGCCAGCCCGTTCGGCATAATCCGGGTTGACCGCGGCGCCCGCGGCCAGCAGGCTTTGCAGCGCCTCGTCCTGACCGCCGCCCATGGCCACCCGCTCGGTGGCCAGCGTTGACATCGCGACCTGCCAGCCGTCGCCGGGAGGCCCCAGCACGCAGTCGTCCGGCACGAACACGTCGTCGAGGAAGACCTCGTTGAACATCGTGCGGCCGGTGATCTCCCGCAGCGGGCGGATCTCGATGCCGGGCGCGTGCATGTTCACCAGGAAGAAGGTAAGGCCCTCGTGCTTGGGCACGTCGGGGTCGGTGCGGGCCAGGCAGATCGCCCAGTCCGCCTGGTGCGCCAGGGACGTCCAGACCTTCTGGCCGGTCAGCCGCCAGCCCCCGTCGGCGCGCAGCGCCCTGGTCCGCAGCGACGCCAGGTCCGAGCCGGCCTCGGGCTCGCTGAACAGCTGGCACCAGGTGATCTCGGCGCGCTGTGTCGGGCCACCGAAGCGTTCCTGCTGGCCGGCGGTGCCGTACCGGGCGATCGCGGGCCCGGCCCAGGCGTTGATGGCGGCGGCTGGCGCGGACTCGGCGGCCGGGACGTGGCTGCGCGGGGCGGCGGCGGCCAGCGTCGCGGCGCGGGTGCGCCAGGCGGGGCTGCCGCCGAGCAGCTGGCGCAGCGCCAGCGCCCGGCGCAGGTACAGGTGGGCGTCGTGCTCCCAGGTGAAGCCGATGCCGCCCAGCACCTGAATGCAGTCCTTGGCGTTGTCCACCGCGTCGTCCAGCGCCAGCGCGGCGGCGGCCGCGGCCGCCAGCGGATGCTCGGCGGGCGCCTCGTCGGCGGCGCGGGCGGCGCCCCAGGCCAGGGCGGCGGCGCGTTCGGCCCGGCAGGCCATGGTGGCACACAGGTGCTTGACCGCCTGGAACGCACCGATCGGGCGGCCGAACTGGTGGCGGGTCCTGGCGTAGTCGGCCGCCGTGGCGCTGCACCAGGCGGCCACCCCGGAGGCTTCGGCCGCGTACAGGGTCGCCGCCAGGTCACGCACGCCTTCGGTGCTCAGGCCGGGCAGGAGGTTCTCCGGCGGGATGACCGCGTCGCCGAGCCGGACGGCGGCCAGCTCGCGGGAGAAGTCGAGCGGGGGGAGCAGGTCGACGGCGGCGCCTCGGTCGAGCAGGAACCACGCGTCCCTGTTGGCGGCACCCTCGGCGGCTGCGGCCTCGGCGGTGGCGGCGGGGGCGGCGGCGCCCTCGGCGGTGGCGGCGGGGGCGAGCAGGTGGCCGGCGGCCCACAGGACGGGGCCGGTCTCGCCGGTCACCCGCAGCCCGCCGTCCGGCTGGCGGGTCCCGGTCAGCGTGCCGGGACCGAGCGCGACGCAGGCAGTGGCCCCGGCTAGGTCTGGCCGGCCGCAGCGGGCGAGCAGGAGGCTGGCCAGCGCGGTGGGCAGCACCGGGCCGGGGACCAGGGCGCAGGCCAGCTGCTCGAGCGCGGCGGCCAGGTCGGTCACCGTGCCGCCGTCCAGGGGGATGGCGAAGACGCCAAGGGCGGCCAGATCGGCCAGCAGCGCCGTGCTGGGCCCCTGGCGGACGACGGCGATGGGGTCGGTGCGCTTGGCCCAGTCGCGGAGGGACGCCTGCAGGGCCTGCTGCTCCTGCGTCATCGCGATCGGCACGGACCCTTCTCCCTTCCTCCCGTCCGCATAGTCAGAATTAGAACACGTTTCACCTGTAGGCGGCCAGGCCGCGGGAGTAATCACCGGCGCTGTGCTTGGTAGACTTGTTACGGACGGAAATGGTGAGGGACTTTTATGCCACCCACGAGAACACGTACTACCGACGCGCTGAGCGTGGTCGGTGACGCCGAATTTGGTTCGGCGGCCCAGCGCGAGCGGCGCAAGCGCATCCTGGACGCCACGCTGGCGCTGGCGTCCAAGGGCGGCTACGAGGCGGTGCAGATGCGGACCGTGGCCGAACGCGCTGAGGTGGCGCTCGGGACGCTCTACCGGTACTTCCCGTCCAAGATCCACCTGCTGGTGTCCGCGCTGACCCTGGAGCTGGAGCGGACGCAGGACAAGCTCGACCGCAAGCCGGTCCCCGGCGAGACACCCTACGACCGCATCCTGTACGTGCTGTCCCGGGTCACCCAGACCATGCAGCGCGAGCCGATGCTCACCGAGGCGATGACCCGGGCGTTCATGTTCGCCGATCCGAGCGCGGCGACCGAGGTGAACACGGTCGCCCGGCAGATGGAGCGCATGTTCACCCAGGCCATGCACACGGGCGAGCCCTCCGCCGACGACATCGCGATCGCCCGCGTGATCGGTGATGTGTGGCTGTCGAACCTGGTCGCCTGGGTGACCAGGCGGGCGTCGGCGGACGACGTGAGCAGCCATCTCGAACTCGCCGCCCGCCTGCTGCTGCGCTGACGCTTGCTGGGCTGACGCTCGCTGGGCGGGGTCCTTACTGGGCAGGCGGCCCGCCGGACGCCTCTGGCCCCTCGGCTTCGGGCGGCTGCGCGGTGACTTCGGGCCCGCGCTCGTCCGGGCTGGAGCCGTCCAGGCCGGGCACGATCCCGGCGAGTTCGGCGGTCGCCTCGGCGTGATGGCCGGGCGCCGCAGCGTGCTCGGGCGCCGCGGCGTGCTCGGGCGCCGCGGCGTGCTCGGCGGATGCGGGGCCCTCCGCGGACGTGGCCAGATCGCGTGACATGACGTCGAGTTCGTCTTCCAGCCTCTGGCGTGGCTTACGGGCGAGGATGATCCCGGTGACCAGCGCGACGCCGCCGACTATCCCGAGCACCAGGGGCAGGATGGTCTCGACCAGGTTGAGCTTGTTCCGCCCGCTGGTGTCGAGCGCCACGACGTTGCTGACGGTGGCCGGCGTCGCGATCAGGTCGGCGTCGAAGAGCAGCAGGGCCTGGGCGCCGGTCGTGGGGTCGCGCAGGGACTGGGTCTGGTGCTCGTTGACGTCGATCAGCGCCCCGGTGGCCGGGTCCACGTAGTAGATCAGGTGCATCTGGTAGTACTCGGGCAGCGTGACCGAGGACGCGCTCGTCCCGACGAGGGAGCCGGGGATCGTCTGCGTGCCGACCTGCACCGGCGCGATGTTCTCCACGAACTCGTAGGCCTGGATGCCGTGCACGTCCGTCGTCCCCGAGTAGACGAACGGCTCCGGCTGGTTCAGCGTGATGTCGAAGACGTCGTAGGTCTGCTTCTGGGTACCGATCGGGAACACGTACCCGAGGTAACCGCGCTGCACGATCGAGGAGTCGCCGTTGATGTTGGCGCCGCAGCAGTTGACCAGCACGGCGGTACGCCGGTCGAACGCGAACCTGCGCGTCGCCTGCTGGACCGCCTGATGGTTGGTGAGGTCGTAGACGTAGCTGTACTCGTCCCACACGGCGGTCGAGGAGTTGCCCGCGGCGCCGTCGCCCTTGATCGTGTAGGTGGCCTCCATGCTGACGCCGGTCTTCTCGGTCAGCGTGGTCGGGCTGAAGTAGGAGGCGTTGCTGGCGGCCAGCGTGGCGGTCTCGTACTCATTCAGCGGGAACTTGATCACCTGGCTGCTGACCCAGGTGGGCAAGAGCACCGCGCACACGATGAGAAACGTGCCCGCTCCTGTAAGTATGAGTCCGATGACACGACGCATCGTTCCTCCCGGAAACGGCAAGTTACCTCTGAGTAGCTTGCGGCCACCCTCCCACTAAACGGCCCTTGGGTCTAGACACGTAACTGTAACAAGTTCTACTTCTGGCGGCCAGCACCCGTGGCCTTGATGGCCGTGATGGTCTCGGTGGCCTTGATGGCCTTGATGGCCTTGATGGCAGAGCGTGGTCATGTCGTCGTGGCTCCGGCCGCGAATCGTCCCATGTCGGCCGACGGCAGTTCCCGGCGGGTTGGCGGCAGATGCCGGCCGGCTGGCACGCGTCCGCCGCCGATCCTCGACCGCAGCCAGATCGAGGCCATGTCGCGGAACGCGGCCGCCGAATGCCGCCGCACCGAGAACGTGGAGCCCGACACGTCCCGCCAGCGAACGGGGATCTCGGCCAACGTCGCGCCAAGCCGCAGGCAGTTCGCTATCAGCTCGATGTCGAAGGCGAAGCCGGCCGTGCGCAGCGGAAGCGCGGCCGCCCTGGCCAGCGGCCCGGAGAAGAACTTGAACCCGCACTGGGTGTCGGTGACGCCGGGGACGATCCCGCGGGCGAGTGTGCGGAACATCGTGGCGCCCACCTTGCGGGCCGGGCTGTGCCGGTCCTCGACCTCCGAGGCCTCCAGTGCACGCGACCCGATGACCGCGCCATATCCGGCGGCGAGCAGCCGCAGCGCGGGGTCCATGGCGCCCAGGTCGGTGGCCATATCGGCGTCGCAGTAACCCACGAACGGCGCGCCGGTGGCGAGCAGGCCAGCCCGGACCGCGATCCCCTTGCCGGGTTGCCGGCAGCGCAGCAGGCCCACCGGCACCGGACCCCCAGGCCAGTTACGCACGATGTGGCTGGTCGCGTCGGTACTCGCGCTGTCCACGACGAGAATGGCGGTGCGCAACGGAAGCATCGCTGCCTTCTGGCACAGCGCCGCCAGCCCCTCGGGGAGCCTGTCCGCCTCGTTGCGCGCCGGCACGATGATCTCGAGTGATGCCGGGTAGATGGCCGGCCACATGGTCGCCATAGCTCGGCGTCGCCGTCAGCGAGTGCCGTACTGATAGAGCGAGGCGTTGCTTGGCGTGCCGTTGGCCGCGTGGGACAGCACGTTCTCCGTGATCGCAACCGCTCCGACGGCGATCACGAGGCCCACCACGACTGCGATGATCAGACGCATCATTGCGCTCCTCCTCCGAGG
>JBKQQQ010000974.1:0-3638 GCA_052144275.1 Streptosporangiaceae bacterium | reverse complement strand
GCGGCCCGGCGCGCGGGGCTCACCGACATCACCATGGCGGGCCAGCACATCAGGTTCGCGCCGGTCGAGCTGCCCGATTCCCGGCAGGTCAGGGTGCAACGCCTGTACCCGAAGACGGTGCTGAAGCCGGCGGTGCGTACGATGCTCGTACCAGTGCCGAAGACAGCCGCGATTGGCGGGCAGCCGTTGCGGGACACCGAACTGCTGGCCTGGTGCGGCGAAGTCATCCGGTCGGTACTCGCCGACCTGGCGGTGGGAGTGTTATTCACATGAGTGGGCAGAGTCTGGTGCTACGCAGGCTGGCACTGCGCAGGCTGGTCAAGGCGTCCGCCGTCGTGCTGGGCGCCGGGCTGCTGCTGGCCGGTTGCAGCCCGGTCAAGATGGGCGCCGCGGCGATCACGGGCAACCAGCGGATTACGATCGCGACCCTCACCACGGAGGTCACTAACCTCAGCCTGGCCGTCAAGATGTACCCGGGCACGATCCAGATGAGTTCGGCGCAGGAGACGCAGGAGACGCTCACCTGGCTGGTCCGGTTCCAGATCAACGAGGAACTGGCCCGCCAGGCCGGCATCACGGTCACCCCCGCCCAGGCCGAGGCGGCGCTCGCGGAGATCTACGCGGCGGCCAAGGCCAACGCGGAGGCCCAGGGCCTGTCCAACGTCACCCTCGACCTCATCCTGGCCGCCAACGGGATCCCGCCGAACCTGTCCGCCGAGGTCGGCCGGTACCAGGCCATCAATGACCAGTTCATCCGGCAGGCCAACGGCGGCAAGGTGCCCACCACCACCCCGGCGCAGACGGCGACCACGGCCAAGCTCCAGCACGCCCAGTGCGTGGCGGCCAAGACCTTGGCGATCCAGGTCAACCCGCAGTTCGGCCAGCTGAACTACACCCAGCTCCAGGTCGTCTCCGCGCCGAACCCGGTGGCGGCGCCGCCGGGGCCCGCGAAGCCGACGCCGTCGGCCGGGCTGACGCCGGCTTGCTGATCGTCCTGGCGACCAGCCCGCGGGTGGCGCCCGGGCTGCTCAGCTGGCCGGCCTGGCAGGCCCTGCGGTCCGCTTCCTCCGTGCTCGTTTCGGCCGGTCATCCGCAGCTGCCCGCGCTGGACGAGGCGGAGATCCAGTATCGGGTGGTTGACGAGCCCGATGCTGTGGCGCTCGCCCCGGACGGGGATGTGGTGTGGCTGCCTGAGCCCGGTACTGATCCGTCGGTCTGGCCGGATGCTCGTGTGGTGCAGGGCTCGGATGACCTGCCGGGGGCGCATCTGATCGACCTGGTAGCGACCATGGACCGGCTGCGCGTCGAGTGCCCGTGGGATGCCCGCCAGACCCATGCCTCGCTCGCCCCGCACCTGCTTGAAGAGCCCTACGAGGCGCTCGAGGCTCTCGAGTCCGGCGATGAGCAGGCCTTCTGCGAGGAACTCGGCGACGTGCTGCTGCAGGTGGCGTTCCACGCGCGCATCGCGGCCGAGCGTGACGACGGTACCGCGTTCACGGTCGACGACATTGCCGACGGGATCGTGGCCAAGCTGGTGCGGCGGCATCCGCACGTGTTCGCGGACGTGACCGTCTCCGGCGCCGAGGAGGTCAAGCGCAACTGGGACGACATCAAGCGGGAAGAGAAGCGGGCGCGGGCCTCGCGGCGCGAGGCTGGTGCCAGGGAGCAGGCCGCGCCTTCGGTGCTTGACGGCGTGCCGTTCGGGCAACCCTCCCTGTCGCTGGCCGCGCAACTGCAGCGCCGGGCCGCGCGGGCAGGGGTCCCTGACGACCTGATGCGCCAGGACGAGGGCGCGGATGCGGACGCCGGAGAGGAGATCGGTCGCGAACTGTTCCGGCTGGTTGCGAGGGCCCGGGAAGTGGAACGCGACCCTGAGATGGAACTCCGGGCCGCGGCACGCCGCTACCGCGAACAAGTACACGCCTGGGAACGAGCACCTGATAATCACGGGAAGTAAGAGCAGTGGGCTCCGGGTCGGCTGCCATGCCGTTTCGCCTGGTCAGCCGACCATTTGGCCTGCTGCAGTGAGTGGTTTGTGTTCTGGCATATAGGGTCTGTACGTCGATGTCGATGCGGGCATCCTTACGTCGCGCATCAGCACTACCGAAGCGGATCTGAATGCTCGCTTTGTTCGAGCTGCACTCATTACCGTTCTGCGCACGGGCTGATCGCCTGCATTTTGGCTGTGCTGACCGGCCGCCCGGGTGCCCGCTAATATCTGGTGAAGACCTGGTGCTTGGGGCGGGGGTGCAGTTCGCGGGCACCTCCTGGGCGGCTACTCGGTCAGGAGCAGCCAACTGGTCAGCTTAAGCGATATTACCGTTTCAGGACGGTCCAACCCGTTGGCTTGAACCGCGTCCGCGCGTCGCCCGCATCCTTGGTAATCTTCCTACCGTGCGAAGGAGTGATCCCCTGTGCCAGGGGACACGGCTGCGTCGGCTTCTTCGTGGTCGCGGCCGAAACGGGTTCCTTTCCGCGATCGGCCCGGTGGCCGTCGGGGTCATGCTGGCGTTCGGGTGGAACATGGCGGCATCGCAACAGCAGGAGGAATCCGCGTCGGGGATTACCCCTGAGGTTGGCGTGGCGGTGGAACAGGCCGCGACACAGGCCTGGGCAAATTCGACTCCGGGTACCCCGGCAGATAGTCCGTCCTGGTCTTCTCGCAGCGGCACCTGGTCCTCGGGACATTCTCCTCGGTCCGCCGGGTCGGCCCGCAGCGATTGCAGCAGGATGAAGGCGCTCCCCGCCCCTCCCGCGTTCCTCAACGCGCCGCGATCTGTCACCGTGACGTGGAATTCCGCGCCCTCGGGCCATGCGATGGTGTCTGCCGACGCATCATGCGATCTCCGGCACCCCGGGGAGGCCGAGGTCCACGCCAACCCGGCCTCGGACTAGCTGGCGTAGCCACTGGCTTACCGGCGTGCCCGCACACCGGAGTGCCGGTGCTCCACTAGGCTCACTATGGGCGAGCTTGTGCATCGCCCTACCGACGCGGGATACGAGCAGAGGCAAGGAGCCGGCGGTGGCCTCCATTGAAGCGATCTATGCCAGGCAGATCCTGGATTCCCGGGGTAACCCGACTCTCGAGGTTGAGGTAACGCTGGACGACGGGACCGTGGCGCGCGCGGGGGTACCGAGCGGCGCCTCGACGGGTGCGTTCGAGGCGGTCGAGCTCAGGGACGGCGGCTCGGAGTACGGCGGCAAGGCGGTGACCCGGGCCGTTGAGCGGGTCATCGATGAGGTCCAGCCGGTACTACTCGGTCATGAGGCCGACGACCAGCGCCTGGTGGACCAGGCGCTGATCGACCTCGACCAGACGCCGGACAAGTCGAGGCTCGGCGCGAACGCCATCGTGGGCGTCAGCATGGCCGTCGCCCGGGCCGCCGCGGAGTCCAGCGGCCTTTCGCTGTTCCGTTACCTGGGCGGGCCGAACGCGCACGTGCTGCCCGTGCCGATGATGAACATCGTGAACGGCGGCGCGCACGCGGACAACAATGTTGACATCCAGGAGTTCATGATCACCCCGATCGGCGCGGCGACCTTCACCGAGGCGCTGCGCTGGGGGGCCGAGGTGTACCACGCGCTGAAGTCGGTGATCAAGCAGCGCGGCATGTCCACGGGCATCGGCGACGAGGGGG
>JBKQQQ010000973.1:0-8215 GCA_052144275.1 Streptosporangiaceae bacterium | reverse complement strand
GCGGCTGGCCAGCAACGGGCCGAGCAGAGTGTGGTCGTGAATGACATCCACGCCGGAGAGCGCCTCGTACGCGGCCAGGACGTGGGCCGCCTCTTTCACGCCAGCGCCCATCGGTTCCGCCGCGCTCTGGTAGAGGTACTGGCGCGGCACCGGGCAGGTGGACTCCCCCACCGTGAAAAGCGCGACCTCGTGGCCCAGTGCCTGCAAGCCACGGGCGAGGTTGTCCACGACGGCCTCAGTGCCGCCGTAGGAGGGCGGCGGGACCGGCACCCACGGCGGCGCGATCAGGCCAACACGCATCTCCTGCCACCTCCTAATGAGTCGGCTGCCGAAAGGTCTCTCCCGGCCGTGCGCGCGAGGCATTCCTGCCGGTACTGGCAGTCGGTGCACCCGTGGGGGTCGACCCACGAGATCCGGCCCAGCTCGACACGCCAGCACCGCCAGCACGCAGTGCAGAGAAAGCTCGCCCGCCCGCTGTCGGCCGCGGCGGCAAGGCCTGCCGCACCGCACGCCCGGCAGCTGTCCGGGGCCGCCATCTCGGCGTCCAGATCCAAGCTCGCACTGTAAAAGGCCACGATTACAGCACAGCTCACCAGCGTGCAGTGGCGCCAGAGGCCACGGCCTCACTCCCGGCGGACAAAGGTCCCCTGATCACTGCGTACCGGCAAGAGCAACACTGGCACGCCGGCGTGCAGGACCGAGCGCCGGATCGTGCGCGACCGTCCAGCGTCGAGGTGCTGCGACCAGCCCAGGGCGATGAGGTCGGCCTCCTCGGCGGCCGCCACATCCACCACGCGCTCGCCGGGTGAGCCGCTTCGCAGCTCGAGCCGGGCGCCGGCCGCGGCAGCGTTGCGGGCGAGGAATTCCTCCGTCCAGGCCTGGTGAGCATGCGCAGCCTGATCCCAGAAACTGGGCACCGTGGCGGCATCGAAGACGTGCAGCACGACCAGATCCACGCCGGCGCGCGCGAGCAGGCCCATGGTGTCAGCGACCGCGACCGCCGACTCGGGCGTCCCGTTCAACGGCAGCAGCACCCTGCTGATCGCTGGCCGTCGCACCTTCGCGCCCGGGGGCACCAGCACCACCGGCTTCCTGGCCCGCTGCACGACACGCCAGCAGGCAGCACGCGGCGATGAATGCGCCGCGAGCACAGCCAGGACAGCAGCAGGCTCATCGAGTGCTCGCAGCATGAGCGCTGCCGCTTGTTCCTGGCTGATGTCCTCGGGCACGTCGAGGCGGCGCGTGCCCGCCTGCACGATGCCGCTGATCAGCTCCGCGACACCCGTCACGAGCGAGTCTTGGCCCGCCTCCACTGCCGCCAGCACCTCAGGCATCGTTCATCTCCCCGGACTCGGGCAGCCTGCCGAACGTTACCCGCCCGGACACCAACCGCGGCGGCGAGCCGGCCCGCTGCACCCGGATCGGGCCGTCGGCACCGACCTTGACAGCCTCCGGCGTGATGGTCACGCAGACCCGCCGCCCGAGGCACCGGAATCGCACCTGCAGGCACTGCCAGGACGTGGGTAGCCGGGGATCGACGCGCAGGAGGCCCCCGCTCACCGACACGCCGGCGAAGCCGGTGAGGACCGCCTGCCAGACCCCCCCGAACGTCGCCATGTGCAACCCGGCCGCGGTCATCCCGGTCAGGTCGCCGAGATCCAAGTCAAGCGCCATCCGCAGCATCGCCAGAGCCTCGTCAGCGCGCCCGGCGCGGGCTAGCAGGCACGCGGTGATCGCCGGGGACAGGGACGATCCGTGCGCGGTCCGCGGACCGTAGAAATCCAGGTTCGGCCGCAGCGAGCCCGGCGCCACCTCTCCCGGAACCAGGTGGTGGAGCATGAGTACGTCCGGCTGTTTGATCACCTGTGACGCGGCGATGCGCTCCCGGCCGAGCAAGACATCCGCGGCGACCGGGACAGGGGCGACATGCTCCATCAGCAACGGCTCAAGATTGTAGTAGCCGGCGAATTGCTCATAGCGCTTGGTGACCGGGTCATAACCGTCTACGATCGACTCAGCGACCTGCCGCCATCCCCGGCTCTCGCTTCCGGCCTCGCCCGCACGCTCTGCCGCGCCTGCCGCTGCCCGCAGATTCCAGCGAGCCATCACGTTGGTGAAGGCATTGTCGCTGACCGACTCGTGGTACTCGTCCGGCCCGATCACGCCGTCGATGTGCGCGGCGCCGCCGGGGTCACGCCGGCACCGTGACGCCCAGTACCTGGCCGTCTCAGCCAAGAGCGAGCACCCGGGCCGGGCCGGATGCATCGGGCGCCCGGTCCACTCTGCACAGCGCACCGCCGCCCATGCGATGTCGGCGGTCACGTGCTCCTCCTGCTGCCCGGTGAGGATCGGCACTATTTCGCCGCCAACGTGGCCGGAAAGCGGAGTGACGTCCTCGCCAGTGGCCGCGGACTCCCAGGGAAAGCGGGCACCATCCCGGCCAGCGGCGCGTGCCCGCGCCCTCGCCGCGGCGAGACGGCGCAGCCTGTAACGGACCATCGCCTGCGCCGCTGGCGGATCGATGCTCACCAGCGCGGGCAGCACGAACACATCCGCGTCCCAGAACACATGGCCCGCGTACCCGGTACCGGACAGGCCGCGCGCGCCGACAGCGAGTTCGTCATGCCGGCCGGTGTTGCACCACAGCTGAAACAGCGCGTAACGGATCGCCAGCTGGGCGGCTGGATCATCCGGGATACGCACATCGACCGTTTCCCACCGCTGCGCCCAGGCCGCCCGGTGCTTGGCGAGCACCCGCTCGAACCCGAGCCTCCCCGCGGCGCTGGCCATTTCCTGCGCCCTCGACAGCGCCGGCGGACGGCGCGGATCCGCCACGTATGCGGCGACCCGCTCAACCGTGCGCGTATCACCGTCACGGCCAAGGCGCTGCCATGCCACCGCCGCGATGCCCGGGCCGCCGTCACCGCCGACCCTCGCCCAGTGCCAGTCCTGCATCCGCCCCTGCGTCATCCGCGCGTCACGCGGCGGCTGCAACGGCGAGCCAGCCCGCAGCCGGCCGACCGAAGCTTCGGCGCGCAGCGCGACCACGCCCGGCAATGTCAGGCTGGCGAACCGCAGCGAGCGCATCGGAGGCCCGTTTCCGGATTCCTCCTCCCGGAACAAGACACCGGTGCGCAGATCCAGCATCCGGATGTCCCCGCCCGGGGCCGGCTCGATGTCCAGCCCGGTCCAACGCGGGCCCGGAAGCAGATGCTGACCGGGCCCGGATCCCAGGTATGCGCCTGCAGCCAGGGTCAGAGGCACGGACTGACCCGTCGGCTCCTCCACCGAGCCGCGGGTCGCGAACCCAGCAGCACCCAACGTGAAGAGACTCTCCTCCGCGCGGGGTGACAGCCGATCTGCTCCCGTCACCCGCACAGTCCACGCTGAGTCCTCATCCACAGAGGGGACCCGGCGCTTCCGGCGCCGCCGCAGCTGCTCGTCAAGCAGGCAGAGGACCGCGTGCGGTCCCCCGCCTGCAGGGGGCATCTCAGCGAGGGCCCCGGCCGGGTGGTCACCTCCCGATACCACCGCCTGCCGAACGCGCAGCAGTGAGCCGCTGCCCTGGGCAGCATCCGGGGGACCGGGCTTGCCGCCGACCGCGAGGACTAGCCCGGGACTGATCCCCTCGCGTGCTAGCACGGCGAGGATGTCCCTCATTGAGTCCGGCGTGTCGGTGAGACCGATCTCCACGTAGTTCGCGTCGCTGGTCACCCGCGCGTCGCTCAGGCCGCACTGCGCAGCCAGCTGGGCGCCGAGCCGCACCACATCGCGGATATCGGTGAACCCGCACTGGCGCAGACGGCCGGCCACTACGGCACCCAGCTCGCCGATCCGGGTCTCCCCTGGGCAGTCCCATGCCGGTTCCGGGACCAAGTCGATCTTGCGGCGGTCCCGCCGATCGGCGACGACACGGACATCGAGCCCACGGCTGGCCAGCGTGCCAGCCAGGACCCGGCTGGCACGGTCCAGCGCGGCGACCTCTGCCTCGCCGGCGACCCGGCGGCGAAGCAGATGCGGTCCGTCTGCCTTAACCTCGAACAGCTCCGACCCCCGGTTCAGGCCCAGAAGAAGCCGGCCCGGCCCGGACGGGCGGGCCCGCAGGCGGCCATCGACGTCGGCGCAACCAGTCCCGCCCACCACCGCAATGTGCACGCCATCAGCACACAACGCCTCGACCCGGCGTCGCAGCGCTCTCAGCGACGCCCCGCGGTCGGGCACCACAGCTACGCCCCAGTCCAGAACCACCGCCGCGAAGGTACGATCGATCACCGCTTCCTGCCAGCCGCGCACGGGCGCCCCGTCCGCCCGGCGGCGCGAGCGGCGGAAACCCAACACATGATCCGACAGCATTGCTCACCAGGCAGCTCACCCGCCAGAGTCCAACGTCCCCCGTCGTTGCACCCCATCCGCCGCGAGCACCTCAACTGATGAAACCACGCCAATCGCGTCGGGCTCTCCGCGCGGTCCCCGGCCGCCAGCGCAGGCATCAACATATCCGATGACGACGTGCGGCTTCTGCTCGCTGCCGTCGCCAGCATCGCCGCTGGTGACCCGCCGGTTCGCTACCGTCAGGACCCCTCGACCGGCTGGGACGGTCCCGGCAGGATGAGCGTGCCGTCGGGCTGGCGGCTGATCCGCGTCCCGAAGCCGCGGCTGATCCGCTCAAGCACCAGCCGCAGCCACTGGCTGTCCGCGGCGTTCGCATGGCACAGCCGCATCTTCCTCGCCTGCATGGGCACCATCCGAAGTGCATCGAGCGCCCCGGTGTCCGCCGCCACTGACGGGAAGTACAGCAGGCGCAGATCGCCGCGGAACTCCTCGTGGCCGCTGATGCCTTCGTAGTCATCGACGCAGTCGCCGCAGCCATACAGGATGAGCCTGCCCCGGTAAACCTCCACCGGACGGGGGTGATGGGAGGAGTGGCCATGGATCACGTCAACACCGCCGTCGATCAGCCGGCGGGCAAAGCGGACCTGATCATCGTCCACGCCATACCCCCAGTTGGATCCCCAGTGGATCGACACGATGACGACATCACCGGGTTGCCTCACGGCCTGCACCCGGGCGATGACATCATCGGCGGCAGCGCCGGACAGGCCGGGCAGCAAATCCACGCCGGGCCGCGTGACGGCGGCGGCCCAGCCCGGCGGGATTCCGCTGGAAGCCACCCCGCACGCGAAGATCACCGCGCGGCCGCCTGCCGGCACGGGGACGGCCGCGGGCCGTCGTGCCCCGGCCGCGTCACGCCCGGCGCCAACCGCCGCCAGCCCGGCGCCGGCGAGGGCGTCGAGGGTTTCCCGGAGGCCCGCGCGGCCGAAATCGAGCACGTGGTTGTTGGCCAGCGCGCACGCGTCTGGCCGCGCCACCGTCAGAGCAGGCAGGTTTCCCGGGCTCATCCGGTAGTGCACCGGCTTGCCCGGCGCGAACTCAGCGCTGCGGGTGACGCTGGTTTCCAGGTTGATCACCCTGGCATCAGGCGCCATACCGTCAAGAACCTCCAGCGCATCCCCCCAGGGCCAGCGGAACCCGGCCGGCCGCGGGATCGGCCCATTGGCACGTTCGGCCAGGCGGACGTAGGCTCGCGCGTCACCGGCGTAGCGTTCGCGGAGTCCCGGGTCGCCGGGGTACGGCAGTACCTGGTCGACGCCGCGGCCCAGCATCACGTCACCGCAGAGAAACAGGGTTATCAGCCCGTCGGCCACATCATCCACTGTGCCAGGACGCCACCCGCAAGGTGGCGGCGATTGCGGGCGGATCGGCCACGCCGCGACCGATGTCGCCCGCGGCAGCGCCAACCTCAGCCCAGCCGGAGGAGACGTCTACCTTCCAATCCAGCATGGCGCCGTAGAACGACGCGAGAGCGCCCGGATCGGGGCAGTCGATGACGATGCTTGGGAAGCGTGCGATAGCCATGCCTGGCACGGTACGCGCAATTGCGTGATCGGACACCGGGTGGCGGCGGATATGGCGCGCCGGTCCGGTAGCGGCGCGCCAGGCGGCGGGCCCGGTGTAACTGGCGGTTACTACGATGCATTCGATCACTGCGGTGCATCATGGTCGGCGTAGCGGAGAATGGGATCATGAGCGATCTGCCCCGGCATGCTGTCACCCGTGCGGCAAGGCTGGCTAGGTTGCCGGTCGGGTTCGCGGGCCGGACCGCGCTGGGATCCGGCAAGCGCCTGGGCGGCCGGCCAGCTGAGCTGGTGAGCCAGGAAATCCAGCAGCGGACAGCGGATCAGGTCTTCAGGGTCCTTGGCGAGCTCAAGGGCGGCGCGATGAAGCTCGGGCAGGCGCTGTCCGTATTCGAGGCCGCGCTGCCCCCGGAGATCGCCGAACCGTACCGGGCCACCCTGACCAGGCTGCAGGAATCCGCGCCGCCGTTGCCTGCCCGGACTATTCACAAGGTGCTCGCGGGCGACATGGGCGAGCAGTGGCGGGCCAGCTTCACCGAGTTCGACGACCAGCCGGCGGCCGCCGCCTCCATCGGCCAGGTGCACCGAGCCGTCTGGCACGACGGGCGCCAGGTTGCCGTCAAGATCCAGTACCCGGGCGCGGGCCGGGCGCTGATCAGCGATTTCAGCCAGCTGAACCGCTGCGCCCGGCTTTTCGGCGTGCTCATGCCCGGCCTGGATGCCAAGCCGCTGCTCGCCGAGCTGCGGGACAGGGTGGCCGAGGAACTCGATTACCGGCTGGAAGCTGCCGCCCAGCAGGCTTTCGCCGCCGCCTACGCCGGCGACCCGGACGTCTGCGTCCCGGGTGTGGTCTGCGTCAGCGACCACGTGCTCGTCAGCGAATGGCTTGACGGCATCCCGCTCGCGGGGATCATCGCCGACGGCACGGCCGCTCAGCGGAACCGGGCGGGCATCATGATGATCCGTTTCCTGTTCTCGGGTCCTGCGCGGGTCAGGCTCCTGCACGCCGATCCGCACCCGGGCAACTTCCGCCTGCTTGCCGACGGGCGGCTGGGCGTGCTCGACTTCGGCGCTGTCGACCGGCTACCAGACGGCTTCCCGCCCATCTTCGGCAGGGTGCTGCGGCTCATGCACGAAGGCGGCGACACCTCAAAGCTTGAGGACGAATTCCGGTCGCACGGCTATCTCCGGGACGGCGTCAGCATTGACCTGACAGCGCTGCGCGCCTTCCTGGTACCGCTCGCCGAGCCGTCCAGGGCGGAGTCGTTCAGGTTCAGCCGCGAATGGCTGCGCAGCGAGACAATGCAGGCATCAGCCTTGCGTTCATCCAGCGTGCTGCGGCGGCTCAACCTGCCGCCCTCTTACGTATTCATCCACCGGGTACTGGCAGCTGGCCTGGGCGTGCTCTGCCAGCTCGAATGCGAAGTGCCCTTCCGCGCTGAAGTGCTCAGGTGGCTGCCCGGATATGCGGACCCGGCTAAGCCCGCGCCGCAGCCCCAGCCGGCCTGTGCCCGGTCAGCTCCCCCAGCCGGATCCGCGCCGCCAGCCACCGCCAACGGGCACGCGCGATCCGCGCCGCCAGCCACCGCCAACGGGCACATCGCGACCGCGCCGCCGGTCACCGCCAACGGGCACACCGCGACCGCGCCGCCGGTCACCGCCAACGGGCACACCGCGACCGCGCCGCCGGTCACCGCCAACGGGCACACCGCGACCGCGCCGCCAGCCGGGCCGGAGGAGCAGGCAAGGTCCGTGCCGCCAGCCAGGGCAGAGCCGCGGGAAAGGACGGCACAGCCGGCTCGGTCTGCGCGGCCAGCCAGGCCAGAACAGATAACATCGTCGTACCTGCAGTGGAGGGACATCATGGCTAAGCTGCCGCGCCCTCAGGCGCCCGCGAGGTTCCGCGCCGTGTTCCCGGACCTGGCCGACTGGCTGGAGTCCCCGTGGACAGGACCGCCGCCGTTCCTGACGGGCCAGGTGTTCCGGCTCGAGGAAGCGACCCGGGACGACCGCTATGTGATCCGGGCCGAACTGCCCGGCCTGGACCCGGAGAAGGACGTCGAGGTGACGGTCGAGGGCGGGGTCTTGACCATCCACGCTGATCGTCGTGAAGAGCATGAGGAAGCGCACCGCTTGGAGTTCCGCTACGGCTCGCTCACCCGGTCGGTGGCGCTGCCCGGGGGCGCGGATCCCGACAAGATCACCGGGAGCTATGACAGGGGAATCCTCGAGGTGAAGGTCTCGGTCAAAGAGCCGAGGGCGCAGAGCCTGCGGATAGCAATCGAGCAGCCGGAATAACC
>JBKQQQ010000972.1:0-16163 GCA_052144275.1 Streptosporangiaceae bacterium | reverse complement strand
GCCCGTTCACCGGTGCGCCCAGTTCGGCCCGCGCCGGGTGCGGCCAGCGCTCCCCCGGCCGGTGACCAGGTGGTAGGCCAGCAGCAGGACCGCTGCGCCGGCGATGGCGGTCAGCCAGGTGGAGAGGTTGAAGAACCCGTGCAGGGTGACGACGTGGAACAACTTGGTCGCCGCCCAGCCGCCCAGCAGTGCCCCAGCGACCCCGATCACGCAGGTCAGGACGAGGCCCTGTGATCTCCTGCCGGGGATCAGCATATTGGCCAGCAGGCCTGAGCCGAGGCCGAGAACGATCCATGCGACGATACCCATTACCGACTCCTCAGTCAGTGACGAAATTGACGTACGGGTAGCCGGTCCTGCGCGACTGATCGCGGTGGGAGAAAATGACTCCTGCGGGCTCTTGCCCTTTTCTGGGCCGCTGCGCCTTTCACGGCGTCGGCCCGAAAAAAAACTCCGGGTCCTGCACTGCTCCCGCCATATTCACGGGCCGCAGCTGCCGGGGTCCAGAGCAATATCTCTACACTACCACGAGCGGGATCAGTGAGTTGTAAAGCACTGGGGGAAACCCGCAATGAGCCGAACCCGGGTGGCTGGGCTGCCCTCGGTCCTGGGCCGACGAGGGTCTCCGCGAACACTGGATGCATGCCCATCTCGCGGGCAACCTCCGCTGGAGGATCACGATCGGGACGAGGCGGTAGCCACCCGGCACCGCGTGACCGGCTGAGTCGATCAGCTGACTACCCGGAGGGAAAGCCAGGGCTAATGTGGCCAGCATGACGACTGATTCCGCGCATCGCAGCGTCCGGCTCGAACGCATCGAGAACAGCAGGTACGTGGTCACCAACGACCGCGGCGGCCAGATCAGCATAGGTAAGGGCGAGGGCACCGACTTCACTCCGGTCGACCTGCTGCTGGCCGGGATAGGCGGCTGCACGGCGGTCGACGTCGACATCCTGACGTCCCGCCGGGCCGAACCCGACGCGTTCGAGGTCCTGGTCGACGCAGAAAAGGTTCGTGACGATGCGGGTAACCGCCTGACCGACATCGTGGTGACCTTTCGGATCAGGTTTCCCGACGGTGAGCGGGGTGATGCGGCCCGGGCGCTGCTGCCGGATGCGGTGCGCAAGTCGCACGACCGGCTGTGCACGGTGAGCCGGACCGTGGAGCTCGGCACGCCCATCGGGACCCGGATCGAGTCTTAGCTGTGCCAGCGGAAACGCCAGACGGCGAAGGTGGCACCCGCGGCGGTCCAGAGGGCCAGGTTGGCCAGGTCCCAGGCCGGGAAGGGGCGCACCGCGTAGGCGTTCTCCAGCACCTCGGCGAGCGCCTTGACCGGGAAGGTGGCCACCAGGCGTGACAGCCAGTCCGGCAGCCCGCTGAAGGTGGGATCGAAAACGCCGGAGATGATCGCGATCGGCAGGAAGCTGGCGTACGCGACGGGACCGGCGGATTCGGCGCTGGTGATGACCGAACTGATCGCCAGGCCGAGCGTGGCGAAGCACACGGTACCCAGGACCAGGCCGCCGGCCAGCGCGAGCAGCTCGCTCGGCCGCGGGACCGCACCGAACGCGAGCCAGCCGATCATCCCGGTGGCCGCGGTGATGAAGATCACCGTGGCGACCGTGCTCACCAGCAGGCCGCCGATATAGGCCCCCGACGGCAGCGGCGTGGTCCTGATCCGCTTGAGCACGCCGTCGTGGCGGAGCACCGCGACCTTGGATCCGAGGTTCACGTAGGCGGCGACGATCACGCCGAAGGCCAGGATGCCGGGCACGAAAACGGTGGTGTTCTTGATGTCGGTGCCCGGCAGGCGCGAGCCGGCGTTAGCCGCCCCGATCAGCAGCAGGATCATCAGCGGGAAGGCGAAGGTGAACAGCGCATACTCGGCGCTGCGCCAGAAACTGCGCTGCTCGAGCAGGGCCTGCCGGACGGCCAGGTGAACCGTTCTCGTCACTCGTGATCTCCGTTGGTGCTGGTGAGCTGCAGGTAGGTGTCTTCGAGGCGAGGTGCGGTCACAGCCAGGCCGCCCAGGTCACCGAGGCGGTGCTCCACCGCCCAGGCGAGCAGCAGCCGCAGGGTCAAGGCCGCGTTGGCGGTATGGCAGACCGACTCCGGCCCGCGGACCGTCAGGTCGATCCCGTCCGGCAGCGGGACCTGACCGCGGCGCAGCGCGGACGGCGTGGTGAAGGAGATGCGGGTGGCCAGGCCGGCCCGGACCGCGACCTCGTGCGTGGTCCCGATCAGCTCGATGCGGCCTGCCCGCAAGATGGCGATCCGGTCGGCCAGTTGTTCCGCCTCATCCAGGTAGTGCGTGGTGAGCAGGATCGTCTTGCCGAGCCGGCGCAGGTTCTCGATCGCCGCCCAGCATCGCCTGCGAGCTTCCGGATCGAAGCCTGTGGTCGGCTCGTCGAGGAAGACCAGATCGGGGTCGCCCGCGAGGGCCAGGGCGAAGTCCAGGCGGCGCCGCTGGCCGCCCGACAGCTTGCGGACCTGGGTGTTCCTGACCTCGGCGAGTTCCACTACCTCGAGCAGATCGCCGAGCGGGCGCGGGTTCGGGTAGTAGCTCCGCCACAGGTCCAGGAGCTCGGCGACCCGCGCCTGCCGGGGAAAACCGCACTCCTGCAAGACCATCCCGGCCCGCTCGCGCAGCTTGGCCGGCTGCGCCGCCGGGTCGAGGCCGAGGACACGCACCTCGCCGCCTGTCGGCGGCCTGAAGCCCTCGAGGATCTCCAGCGTGGTGGTCTTGCCCGCGCCGTTCGGGCCCAGCAGGCAGAACACCTCGCCGTAGCGGACGTCGAAGTCGACGCCGTGCAGGACCTCGGTGGCGCCGAAGCTCATCCGCAAGCCGACGACGTGGACCGCTACCTCGTCCGTCATCGCGTACCGGCCGGGACCGGGCTGGCGGGGACCAGGGCGTGCACCAGCGCGTCCACCGCCGTGTCCGCGGCCAGGTCGGCCGGGATGGCGGCACCGTCCGGGTCGGAGAACCGGTGCCGGGCGAACCAGGTCAGCGTCTCGAGCACCAGCCGGGCCGTCGCCGCCGTATCTGGCGTGCGGCGCAGCGTGCCGGCCTCGGCGCGGCCGCCCAGGTACTCGGTCAGCGCCGCCAGGAGCGGCGCGCGGATGCCCGCGTTCAGCAGGTCGGCCATCTCGGGCAGCTCGCGGGCCGAGCGTTCGAGCATGTCCGCGGCTTCCCTGGTCCGCGCTTCGAGCTCGAACAGCTCGCGGAGGATCTTCTCGAGCTCGGCCGCGGTGTCACCGGGACCCTGGCCGGACAGGGCATCGGCGAGCGCGCCGAACGGCACCACCTCGGCGATGAAGTCGCGCGCCTCGGCCACGGTGGCGGCCAGCGACGCGGGTGACAGCGGCAGGTCCCCCGCGGGCAGGTCCTCGAGCAGCAGCGCGTGGCGGATGGCCAGCACGAACAGCCCTTCCTTGCTTCCCACGTACCGGTAGATAGCCGCTTCGGACAGGCCCATCTCGGCCGCGACGTCGCTCATCCTGGCCAGCCGGTACCCTTCGCGGGTGAAGACCCGCACAGCTGCGGCAATCAGCTCGGGAAGCCGCTCGTGCGCGTCGCGTTTGCCTGTCATCTCCCGGATCATATGTGTAAGTGAGTGGTTCACTTACACAACGAAGCGAAATCGTCAGGAAACTCTCAGCTCCGCCGGAGCACTTGGATACTGCCGGAGCACTTGGATACTGGAGCCAGGGCGATGAAGCCAGCTGACGTGTCCTCGCTGCGGATGCTGCGCCGGGCCAGGGACCGGATCGACCGCGAGTACGCGGACCCGATCGACATACCGGCACTGGCGGCCGGGGCCGGTTACTCGCGCGAGCACTTCATTCGCGCCTTCCGCGCCGCCTACGGCGAGACCCCGGGGCGCTACCGGACCAGGCGGCGGGTGGAGCGCGCCTGCGAACTGCTCCGCTCGGCCAACCTGACCGTGACCGAGATCTGCCACCTGGTCGGCTTCGCCAGCCTCGGCACATTCAGCGCTCGGTTCGCCGAGCTCACCGGCATGTCCCCCACGGCGTACCGGCGGCAGGCGGCCGAACGAGGCGGGTCCGCGCCCATCCCCGGCTGCTTCGTGCTGATGTGGCGGACCGGACTGCCCGAACCCGGGCCCGGGACCGGAGAACGCATCACTTCCTGAGAAGCGCGGGCACGCGACCTGCTCATACAGTCGCTGCATGACCCTTCATCAGAACCACTCCGCTCAGGACGGTGAGGTCGCATGATCACCGGTATCTCGATCGTTTCGGTCTGGGTGCTCGACCAGGACTCGGCCAAGGAGTTCTACGCCGGCAAGCTGGGCTTCACCGTCACCAACGACCTCAAGCTGGAGGGCGGGATGCGCTGGCTGACCGTTCGGCCGCCCGGTAGCGAGAACCAGGAACTGCTGCTGATGGACCCGCTGCACTCCATGCTCGACGAGGAGACGGCGCAGCAGGTCCGAGCCCTGGTCGCCAAGGGCGCGCTGTCCCCTGGGGTGATGGCGACGTCGGACTGCAAGGGCGATCACAGCACGCTGGCTGGGCGCGGCGTCGAGTTCACCCAGGAGCCGGCCGAGCGGCCCTACGGCGTCGAGGCGATTATGCGCGACGACTCGGGCAACTGGTACAGCTTCACCCAGCACAAATTCCTCGAGGGCAAGCCCTGAGCCTGGCCGCCGGTTCGGCATGCGGCGAGCGCAGGCGAGCCGCCAATTCGGCACTGCGGCGGGCGAAGGCGGCCCAGCCGGGAGGCGTCTGAGCCAGGTATCGGCGGGCGGCGGCGGCACCACACGGCCGAGGCCGGACACCGCGTCGCGGTCCGTTCGGGATAAATGATCTTCGCCGGATCCGGCTACGGCGGGTCACCGGGCGGCAATACGCGTAGTACAGGGGTAGTCCCTGCTTTAAAGTTTGCTCATGGCGGAATCCGAACCCGGCGGGGAGATAGCCCGCAGCGAACTGCGCGCCTCCTACGAAGACAGGGACCGGGTGGTCGAACTGCTGCGGGTGTCCGCCGGGGACGGGCGGCTGACCGCGGAGGAACTCGACGAGCGGCTGGAACTGGCCATGACGGCGCGGACCTACGGCGAGCTGGCCCGACTGGTCGCCGACCTGCCCGCGCAAGGGTCCGTGGCGAGCCCGGCGGTGGCGCCCCAGGCCAAGGAAGTGGCGCGCATCGACTGCGCCAGCGGTCACGTGCAGCGGGTCGACCGGTGGGTGGTCCCGCAGCGGATGGACGTGAAGGTGACCAGTGGCGACGTGAAGCTGGACTTCACCGAGGCGGTGATCACCCAGCCGTCGCTCAAGCTCGACGTGGAGGTACGCAGCGGGCGCGTCAGGCTGGTGACCAAGCCCGGGATCGTGGTAGACGCCGACGACGTGGCCATCCGCAGCGGCCAAGTCAAGGTCCGCGCGCCGTGGGGTTCCGATGTCCCGGTCCAGCTGCGAATCGAGGTCACCGGCAAGGTGGGCAGCGGCCACTTCCTCGCCGGGCCGCGGCACCGGACGTTCTGGGAGTGGCTGACCAGGAAGCCTAAGCCATACGCGACCGCGCCCCGCTGAGCTTGACGCTCATCGTGGTGTCCGGCGCGCCGGGCACGGGCAAGTCGATCGCCCGCGCGCTCGGGGCGGATCTGCGGTTCCCGGTGACCGCCCACCGCGAAGGTGCGCCGGGCAGCGCGGCGCACCTTGCCGGCCGGCTGGCGCGGGTGGGAGGCTAACGGGATGCCTACCCGGCTGGTGCACCTGGTCATCGACGCGGCCGACGTCGGGCAGGGCGACGTCTCCTGGGCGGTGCTGGCCGATCCCGAGGGCAGCGAGTTCTGCGTGCTGTCGCCCCGGGGAAGCGGGCGGTGACACCCGCGGAGGCCAGGACTCTCGCCCAGGTCCAGGCCGAACTGGCCCGGCTCATCCGCTACGACGACGAGTCCATCGTGCACGAGGCGTGGATCAGGCAGCGTTACGACCTCGGCGCCGCGGCCAGCTACGCGCCCGCCCGGACAGCGGCGGTGCGGACGGCCTGGCACGAAGCCGGTCACGCGGTGGCCGCGCTGGCCGTCGGGGCGCGGTTCAGTTCGGCCAGCATCCGCCACGGCTCCGCTAGTCAAGGCCGGGGCAGCCAGGGCCGGGTCCATGGCGTCCAGGGCGGTGGTGAGCAGGGGTTCGTCATCGACGCGGCCGGCCAGATCGCCGAGCGGCTGCGGGACTGGTCGATGCTGACCGGCGACGACGAGCTGCGCGCGTGGCTGCCGACCTGGCGTGCCGACGGTGGCGACGCACGGCGGTTCCGGCGCGGGATCGCCGCGCGTTTCGGCGCCGACGAGGTCGCCGCCTGGCGGCATTGCGAGCAGGCGCTGATTCCGCTGCGGCCGCGGATCCGCCAGCTGGCCAGGGCGCTGCTCGTGCATCCGCGGCACCTGCCCTACCGGGTGGCGGCGGCCGTCGCCGACGGCGCCTAAGCAGGCGGGCCTAAGCAGGCGGGCCAAAGCAGGCGGGCCTAAGCAGCGGACCGGTACCAGGCCGGGAATCCGTCCAGCGAGTCGAGCACCACCTCGGCGCCCGCGCCGGCCAGGTCCTCGCGGCTGAACGAGCCGGTCGCGACGCCGACGGCCCGCACGCCGGCCTGCACCGCGGCGGCCATGTCCGGCGGAGTGTCGCCCACGTAGGCCGTCGCCTTCAGCCGGCGCAGGACCGCTGCCTTCTCCGGGCCGTGGACCAGCGTGAACAGCTCGTCGGCGGACAGCCCGACCGCCCGCAGGCTCGGCCCGACCGAGATCGGGTGCTTGGCCGTGATGATGACCACGCGCTGCCCCGCCGCCCGGACCGCCGCCAGCGCCTCGTGCGCGCCGGGCAGCACGGTCGTCATCCGCTCCGCCAGGTCCACGTAGTGCCGCCGGTAGATCTCGGCCGCCGCCGCACCCTGCTCCGGCGGGAACCAGAACGCCAGCTCGTCGTCCAGCTTGATGCCAAGCCTGCGGTCCACCGCGTCCAGGTCGATGACGGTGGCCGTCTCCCGCGCGACCTCAGCGAACGAGGCCAGGATGGCCGGACGCGAATCGATCAGCGTCATGTCGAGGTCGAAGCCGACCGGTCCCATCCCGCCCCCCGCGTTTTCGATCCCGCCTGACGCTCCTCTTCAGGCAACCATCCTGACAGCAAGAACGCACTCAAGGTCAAACGAGCAAACCCACGATCATTTTGCCCGAACGGGCCTGGGATCAGCGCCCGGGTCACGCCCGGCGCGGACAGCTGCACCCGCTGCTCCCTCACCGGCTGCGCTACTGTGCCGCTATGAGGGGGGAAGACCTGCTCGCCTACTGCCTGGCCAAGCCCGGCGCCTGGCAGGATGAGCCCTGGGAGGGCGACGTGGTGGCCAAGGTCGGCGGCAAGATCTTCGCGTTCTTCGGGTCAGGCGCGACCCCTTCGGTCGGCCTGAAGTGCGCGGCCAGCCGCGAGGCGGCCGACGAATGGCTGCTTCGGTACCCGGATGACGCGTCCGTGATGCCCTACATCGGCCGCTCCGGGTGGAACACGCTGCGCCTCGGCAGAGCAATCGGAGATGAGGAGCTCATCGAGGCCATCGACGCCTCCTATTCGGCCATTGTCAGCAAGCTGCCCAAGAAAGACCGTCCTTAAGTATGCGGAATTCACGGACCTCGACATAGACGCAAAGCCGCAGGCCAGAGCATTAATTAGAATGGCGGCGGACTTTCGCCGGGGATCACAGGACGGGTGCGCGGTGCACGCACCTGGGCCGTTCGGGATAATGGTTCTGGATTTTTGCGGGCGGGAGGTTTCGTGACGTGGCGGTGGTGAGCGGCGACGGCGAGGCTGATTCGGCCACGCAGGAGACTATACCCCTCCCGGGTATACCGGTGTCCGCAGGGGCGCTCATCTTCGACCGGGCGGGCCGGCTGCTGATCCTCAAGCCGACCTATAAGAGCGGCTGGACGATCCCCGGCGGTGTCATGGAGGCGGACGGGGAGTCGCCGTGGGAGGCGTGCCGACGCGAGGTGCGCGAGGAGACCGGCATCGAGGTAGCCCGCGGGCGCCTGGCGGCGGTGGATTTCCGCCGCCCGCGCCCGGGCCGCCCGGGGGGAATCCGGTTCCTCTTCGACTGCGGGAAGGTGAGCGACAAGGCGCTCGCCGGCCTCGCGCTGCAGCCCGAGGAGATCTCCGAGTCCCGGCTCGCTCCGCTTCCTGACGCGCTCGCCCTGCTCCGGGGCCCGATCAGGCGGCGGGTGCGGGCGGCCACCCGCGGCCAGCGGCTGGTCTACCTGGAGGACGGCCGCCCCGTCTCCGGAGTGCCGGGAGGGTCCTGATCTGCGGCCTGGCCGAACACCTGGCTGATCGCCTGGCCGAACGCCTGAATGTCTTCCTCGCTGAACACCTGAACCAGCGCCTCCTCCACGGGCGCGGCCGTCTCGGCCGACATCGGCGCCGTGCTGGGCTGGCCGTCCGGCTGGGCGGCTTGCGTCTCCTGGTCCCGCGGGTCGCTGATCTCCATAAGGGGTAATGATGCCCAACCGCTACGGGCGCGTCTGCTGCATGCGGCAGACGGGGACGGCCGCTATCGGACGACGAGGCAGAACGGGTGGCCGGCCGGGTCGCGGTAGACGCGCCAGGGCACCGGTTCGCCACCGGGACCTGGCCGGGGCGAGACGTGCTCGCCGATCAGCGTGGCGCCAGCGGACAGCACCCGGTCGTGGGCCAGGGCCAGGTCCTCGACCAGGATGTCGAAATGAACCCGGGCCACGTCCTGGACTCCGGGCGTGGTGGTGGCCTGGAAGGAGAGCCGCTGACCGTGCGGGGGCGGCTCGAGCGTCACCCAGCCCGGATACCACTCCACCGGGGTGCCGCCGAGCAGGCCGGCCCAGAATCGCGCGAGCGCCCACGGGTCCGGGCAGTCGAGCACCACCTCCCTGATCCAGCCGATGGCCGCTTCGCCGCTCATCCGATGAGTGACTACGCGGCCGGCTGGTAGCTGAGGTGCACCACGCCGGTGGTTTCTCCCCCCGTACCCCCTAACCCTGGCCCAGGTTCCGCTGGAGTTCCTGCCGGAACTGCTCGAACTGGGCCTGGCTCGAGGTGAACAGGGTCTCGCCGGTCTTCGGGTTGACGGTCACGAAGTACAGCCAGTTCCCCGAGACCGGGTGCAGCACGGCCTGGATGGCCGCGTTCCCCGGGCTGTCGATCGGGCCGGGCGTCAGGCCCTTGTGCCGGTAGGTGTTGTACGGCGACGGGCTGTTGAGCTGCTGGTCACTGGCGAGGATGCCGTACGTGTTCAGGCCGTACAGCACGGTGCTGTCCAGCTGCAGCGGGATGCCCTGCGCCAGTCGGTTGTAGATCACCCGGGCGATCTTCGGGTAGTCGGACAGCCGGCCGCCTTCGGCCTGCACCAGGCTGGCCATGATGATCACCTGGCCCGGGCTCAGGTGCACCTGCTTGGCCGCCGCGGCCAGGTTCACCGTCGCGGCCTCCTGGTCGAACCGCTGCACCATGCCCTTCAGTACGCCGAGGGCGGTCTCGTGCGGCAGGACCTCGTACGTCGCGGGGAACAGGTAGCCCTCGGGCTTGCCGCTGGCGTAGCCGGGCAGGCCGAGCGACGCCGGATTCTTGAGCGCCTGGGCGTAGGCGCTGGCCGGGATGCCGGATCTGGCACCGAGCCAGGCTATGGTCTGGCTCAGCCGCCAGCCCTCCGGGATCGTCACCGTGACCTGCACCAGGTTCTTCGGGTTGAGCAGCAGCGCGTAGGCCAGCGACGCCTGCATGTGCTCGTGCATCCCGTAGAAGCCGGGCAGCAGGCCGTCCGGATTCGAGCTGTGCTCGGCCGCCAGGACGAACGCGCGAGAACTGGCCACCACGCCCAGCTTCACCAACTCTGGCCAGAAGCTGCTCGCGGAGGCACCCGAGGGGACCTGGACCACGATGGAGCCGGTGCCGTCTCCCGAGTAGTCGGCCGGGTGGTACTTGCTCTGGTAGAGGCTGTAGGCGTAAACGCCGCCTACAGCCAGCGGGATGACGATGACCAGCAGCGCGGCTAGTGGCGCGATCCAGCGGAGCCTGCGCCTGGGACGGCGGCCGCCCCGCCCTCCCCCGTGGCTGTCCTGGCGGCCGCGACGGCGGGCGCGGCGGTCGGGCCGGCCGTTCTCGTAATCCGCGTCGCTGTCGTCGCCGAAGCCAGGGACGAACCTGCCCCCCGCCTCATACTCGTCCTCGTACTCGACGTCGCCCGGCTCGTTGTACTGGCTGCGCTCGCTGTACGCGCCGCGCTCTCCGTACTGGTCCTGCGGGCGGAAATCGCCGGGGTCGTAACTGGCCTGCGCGGGCTGGCCGGCGTGCCACTCACCGGCTTCGGGGCGGGAGAGCCGCTGGGTCCTGCGCCAGGGCGAGTCTTCCAGCCGATCCTGGTCCTGGGGCCTGGCCGGCTGGGGATCGTCGTACCTGGGCTCGTGATGCACCGGCTCGTACCCGGGCGGCAGCGGCCTGAGGTCCTCATCCGGGCGCCAGGCGTCCGCGTCAGGAAGGCGGCCGGACCCCTGCGGTCTCTGGGGTACACGGGGATTTTGAGGTATGCGTGAGCCCTGGGGCATGCCAGGGCTTTGAGGCATACGGGGGCTCTGGGGCATGCGGGGGCTCTGGGGCATGCGTGCCCCCTGGGGTGCGCGGGGGTCCTGTGGCGGTCGCGCGGTCGGCGGGAGCCGCGGGGGCTGCGTGCTCCGCGGGGCCTGCGGCCATCCGTCTGCGTTCTCGCTCACGCGCCGCCACCCTGAACGAGCTGGCCAGCGGGGCGACCGGTGGCGCGTTCGGCGTCCAGGGCGGCTTGCAGCAGGACGGCGGCGGCCGCGGCGTCGACGACCTGACGGCGGGCGCGGGCGTCCTTCCCGCCGCGGCGCAGCGCGTCGTGCGCCTCGGTGGTGGTGAACCGCTCGTCGACCAGCCGGACCGGGATCGGCGCGAGCCGTCCGGCAAGGTCCGCGGCGAACTCCCGGGCTCCGGCCGCCGCGGCACCTTCATGACCGGACAGCGACGTGGGCAGGCCCACGACGACCTCGATCGCTTCGTACTCGGCGGCCAGCCTGGCCAGCTCGGCCCGCGCCCGCTCGGCCTTCGCACCAGGTCCTGACGCAAGCACCGTCAGCGGGGTGGCCAGAACGCCACCCGGGTCGCTGCGGGCCACCCCGATGCGGACCGAACCCACGTCCACCGCCAGCCGCACTCCCTGCCTGAACGGACGCTGCGGGAACGAACGCTGCACAGGCGGAAGCTGCCTCACCGGCGCGGATTCTGGCACGGTGAAGACCCCGGAAGGTCGCAGGAGCATGCCAATACGTTACCTACCGGATCTGCCTGTGTCCCGCAAAGCCCGACGAACAGCCTCAAATGCCTCATCTATGACGCCGGGATGACTGTCCGAGATCGGCGCGCCGCCACCCTGGGCGACGTCCGGCTTGCCGCCGCCGTTGCCGCCGAGGGCACGCGCGGCCGTCCCCACCAGGGCACCCGCCGACAGGCCGAAGCCGCGGCCCGCCTCGTTGACCGCGACGACCACGACCGGCTTGTCCGCGGGCACGCCGATGATCACGACCACCGCGGGGCGCCCGCGCGGCACCCGGTCGCGCACGTCGAGCGCGAGCTTGCGGATGTCGTCGGGCTCGGTCCCGTCCGGCGCCCGGTGGGTGACCAGGGCCATCCCGCTGATGTCCGCTGCGCTGGCCGCGATTTCTCCGGCCGACTCGAGCAGCCGGGCCGCCCGCAGCCGCTGCAGCTCGCGTTCGGCCTCCCTGAGCCGGGACAGCACGCCCGAGATCCGTTCGGGAAGCTGCTCGCGCGGCGTCTTGAGCTGCTCGCTGAGCTGGCTGACCAGCACGCTCTCCCGGGCAAGGAAGCGGAACGCGTCGATCCCCACCAGCGCCTCGATCCGGCGCACGCCCGAGCCGATGGACGCCTCGCCGAGCACCTTGATCAGGCCGAGCTGGCCGGACCGGGCCACGTGCGTGCCGCCGCACAGCTCACGGGAGTAATCGCCGACCTCGACCACGCGGACCTGGTCGCCGTACTTCTCGCCGAACAGGGCCAGCGCACCCATCTCGCGGGCTTCGGCCTGGGAGGTGTAGAACGCGCGCACGTCCAGGTCGTTGACCAAGACCTCGTTGACCTCGTCCTCGGTGTCCCGCAGCACCCCCAGCGGCACCGCGCCAGGCGCGGTGAAGTCGAACCTGAGCCTGCCCGGCGCGTTCTCCGAGCCCGCCTGCGCCGCCGACTCCCCCAGCGCGCCGCGCAGCGCGCGGTGCACGAGATGGGTCGCGGTGTGCGACCGGGACAGCGCGCGGCGGCGCTCGACGTCGATCTCCGCGAACGCGGGCGCGTTCACCGTGACCTCGCCGGAGACGACCTTGCCGCGGTGCACGATGAGCCCGGGCAGCGGGGTCTGCACGTCAGAGACCGCGACCTCGCCACCGTCCACCGTGATGGTGCCCGCGTCGGCGAGCTGTCCGCCGCCCTCGGCGTAGAACGGCGTGCGGTCGAGCACCACGTCCACCTCGGTGCCCGCCCCCGCCACCTGGGGGACCGGCACGCCGTTGACCAGCAGGCCGAGGATGGTCGCCTCGCCGGAGATCTGGTCGTAGCCGGTGAAGGTGACCGCGCCGGACCGCTCGAGCATCTCGGCGAACGCGGAGATGTCGGCGTTGCCGGTCTTCTTCTCGGCCGCGTCGCGCTTCGCGCGGTCCCGCTGCTCGGCCATGAGCCGGCGGAAACCCTCCTCGTCGACGGTCAGGCCCTGCTCGGCCGCCATCTCCAGGGTCAGGTCGATCGGGAAGCCGTAGGTGTCGTGCAGCTGGAAGGCCTGCGCGCCGGACAGCGTGGTGGAGTTCCTACGCCGGTTCTCCTCGACCGAGGCGTCGAAGATCGCGGTGCCGGTGCGCAGCGTGCTGGCGAACGCCGCTTCTTCCGCTTCGATGACCGTCCGGATGTTGGCCGCGTCCCGGCTCAGCTCCGGGTACAGCCCGGCCATCGCCTCGATCGCGACCGTGGTGAGCTCGGGCATGAAGCGCTCGCCCGTGGCCGAGGCCGCGCCGCCGCCGCGCTGGCTGCCGGCTAGCAGGCGCAGGTTCCTGATGCTGCGCCGCACGATGCGCCGCAGCACGTAGCCGCGACCCTCGTTGCTGGGCAGCACGCCGTCCTCGACCAGCATGATCGCGCTGCGGACGTGATCGGCGACGACGCGGAGCGCCACGTCGGTGGCGGCGTTCCGGCCGTAGTTCTGCTCGGTGAGTTCGGCCGCCCGGTCCAGGATCTTCCAGGTGGTGTCGATCTCGTACAGATTGTCGACACCTTGCAAGATGGACGCCATCCGCTCCAGGCCCATCCCGGTGTCGACGTTCTTGGAGGGCAGCGGGCCCTCGATGTCGAAGTCATCCTTGGCCCGGACCTTACTCAGCTGGTCCTGCATGAAGACCAGGTTCCAGACCTCGAGGAACCGGTCCTCGTCCGCCGCCGGGCCGCCGTCGCGGCCGTATTCCGGGCCACGGTCGTAGTAGATCTCCGAGCACGGGCCGCCGGGGCCCGGCACGCCCATGTGCCAGTAGTTGTCGGCCAGGCCGCGGGCCTGGATCCGGTCCTCCGGCAGGCCGATCTCGTTCCGCCAGATGCTGAACGCCTCGTCGTCACCGTGCAGGATGGTGGCCCACAGCTTGTCCTCGGGGAATCCGAACCCGCCGTCGGCCTCGGACTTGGTGAGCAGCTCCCAGGCGTACCTGATGGCGCCCTGTTTGAAGTAATCGCCGAACGACCAGTTCCCCAGCATCTGGAAGAACGTGGCGTGCCTGGTGGTCTTGCCGACCTCTTCGATGTCCAGCGTCCGCACGCACTTCTGCACGTCGGCCACCCGCCGGTACAGCGGCGTCCGCTGGCCGAGCAGGTACGGCTTGAACGGCTGCATGCCCGCGATGACGAACAGCACCGTGGGGTCGTCGGCGACCAAGGAGGCCGAGGGCACGATCTCGTGCCCCTGCTGCTTGAAGTACGCAAGGAAGCGGCGGGCGATCTCTGCCGACTCCATCAGTGGCCATCCTTGGGTTGAGCGTCGTGGTCAGTATGGTCTGTGGAGAGGGTGTGGTCTGTTGAGAGGGTAGAGCCTGCGGGCGCGGAATGCGTAAGCCTATAAAGCTCCATGCCCTCCCGTACGTCGCGGGTGAAGCGGTAAGTCTGCCTGGCCAGGCGCAACGCTCCCGTACGAGCCAACTGGACCCGGGGCTTCACGCTGGCCCCCGGGGTAAGGCTGGCCCCGGGGGTAAGGCTGGCAGACAGGCGCCGGCCGACGGCGGAGACACGCCGGTAGCCATAGATGCCGGTTACCGCGCCGGCGGTGAGCCAGAAACCCCTGCGGATCATCGTGCCGCCTTCCCTCCGGTCAGCTCGCCGCGTTCCACCACGCGGCCGGGCAGCGCGGCTTTCGGCGTCCGGCGCAGGTTCACGGCGTGACGCACCCCGTAGGCGAGCGCGCCCATCCGGCCCACCGGGCCGCCCGCGATCGCGCGACCGAGCCCGGCCAGCGCCGAGACCTGGCCGGCCAGTTCGGTCATCCCGGCGCCGAGTTCGTCCATGCTGGCCGTGACCGATTCGGACTGGTCGAGCTGGCGCCCGGCCCGGTCCGCGGCGGCCTGCGCCCCGTCCACGGCCGCCTGCGCGCGCTGCAGCAGCACGTCGCCGCGCTCGCGCACGTCGGCGACCAGCTTGCTGCTCTCGGATAGCAGCCGGCCCAGCCGGAACAGGACGAACACGCCGACGCAGACCAGCAGCGCCCAGAACACGGCGGCGATCAGCGCGGCAAGCTCCGCGGCATTCATGCCGGGTCTGTCCGTGTCATGGCTGCTCCTTCTCGGTCTTGTCGAGGATGGCCCTGATGCGCTCGGCGCGTTCGGCGATCCGGGCCTCCAGGCCATGCTGTGAGGGCTCGTAATACCTGCGGTCTGCCACCGAGTCGGGGGCATAGCGCTGCGGGACGATGCCGTCATCGAAGTCGTGCGGGTACCGGTAGCCCTCACCGTGGCCGACCTTGCCCGCCCCAGGATAGTGCGCGTCGCGCAGGTGCGCAGGCACGGCGCCGACCAGCCCGGCCCGGACGTCCGCGTCGGCCGCCCCGATGGCCTTGATGACCGCGTTGGACTTGGGCGCCAGCGAGATGTGGATCACGGCCTGAGCGAGGTTGATCCGCGCCTCGGGCAGCCCGACGAACTCCACCGCCTGGGCCGCGGCGACGGCGGCCTGCAGCGCGGTGGGGTCGGCCATCCCGACATCCTCGCTGGCGTGCACGATCAGCCGCCGGGCGATGAACCGCGGGTCCTCCCCTGCCTCGATCATCCGGGCCAGGTAGTGCAGCGCCGCGTCCACGTCGCTGCCCCGCATGGACTTGATGAACGCGCTGATCACGTCGTAGTGCTGGTCGCCGTCGCGGTCGTAGCGGACCGCGGCCCGGTCCACCGCGCGCTCCAGCGCCTGCACGTCGATCCGGCCGCCTTTTGACAGCCCGAGGGCGGCCGCCTCCAGGTAGGTGAGCGCGCGCCGCGCGTCACCGCCGGCCAGCCGGACCAGGTGATCGGCGGCCTCGTCATCGAGCGTGACGGCGCCGCCGAGCCCGCGCGGGTCGGCCAGCGCGCGGCTGATGACCTCCCGGACGTCGTCGTCGGACAGCGGCTGCAGGGTGAGCAGCAGCGACCGGGACAGCAGCGGGGACACCACGGAGAAGAACGGGTTCTCCGTGGTCGCGCCGATGAACGACACCCACCGGTTCTCCACCGCGGGCAACAGCGCGTCCTGCTGGGTCTTGGAGAACCGATGCACCTCGTCGACGAACAGCACGGTCTGCGCGCCGCTCATGCCCAGCGTGCGCCGGGCGCCGTCGACCGCGGCACGCACGTCCTTGACCCCGGCGCTGACCGCGGAAAGCTCGACGAAGCGGCGCTTGGTCACTTGGCTGACCACGTAGGCCAGCGTGGTCTTGCCGGTGCCCGGCGGGCCCCAGAGCAGGAGCGACATCGGCGCGTCATTGTCGATCAGCTTGCGGAACGGCGTCCCCGCACCGGTCAGGTGCCGCTGACCGATCACCTCGTCCAGGGTGCGCGGCCGCATCCGGACCGCGAGCGGAGCGGCCGCCTCGGCCGCTG
>JBKQQQ010000971.1:0-6314 GCA_052144275.1 Streptosporangiaceae bacterium | reverse complement strand
TTCGGCGCCGATGGCAGCGCGTGGCTGCTGCTCGGCGGCGGGCGCGCGGAGACCATCGGCGGCACCGGCGGCTCGTGGCAGGCACTGCCGCCCGTGCCGTCAGGCACCATGACGCTAGCGCCGCCGGCCACCGCGACGCTCGCGCCGGGGACCAGCGGCGGGTACGACGCGCTGGCCGTGTCGGGATCCAAGCTCACCGTCTGGCGGCTCACCCAGGGAGCCTGGGCGAAGGTCCAGCAGATCACCGTGCCGATCGTGTACGGCTCCTCGAGCTAGGAGGGCCATGAGCTACCTCACCGGCCACTGGTCCTTCGATCCCTTCCTCATCGTGGCCCTCGTCGTGGCCGGGTGGCACGAGATCGGGCTGTGGCGGCTGGCCCGCCGGTCCCGGCCGGAGCGCACCCGCGAGCGGCGGCTGCGGTCGCTGTGGTTCTACGCCGGGCTCGCCGTGCTGCTGATCGCGGTGGAGTCGCCGATCGACTACTGGGCCGACGACTACTTCTTCGCGCACATGATCCAGCACCTGCTGCTGATGTTCGCCGCGCCGTCGCTGATCGTCGCGGGCGCGCCGTGGCAGCCGCTGCTCGACGCCCTGCCCGGCCGGTCCGGGCGGAGCGTCACCCGCGGCGTGCTGGCCGGCGGCTGGTCCCGGCCGCTGCGCGCGTTCGGCGGGCTGCTGCTGCGGCCCTGGGTTTCCGTGGGCCTGTTCAACGCCGCGATGATCGTCTGGCATCTGCCCGGGCCTTTCGACCTAGCCGAGACCAACCAGGCCGTGCACATCTGGCTAATGCACGGCACCATGTTCGCCACCGGGGTGCTGTTCTGGCTGCAGTTCATCCCGTCGCCGCCGTTCCACCGCCGGATGCCGCTGCTCAGCCAGGCGGTCGCGCTGCTCGGTACCAACGTCATCATGATCGGCATGGCGATGACGCTGAGCATCTTCGTGACGGGTTCGGTGTATCCGGTTTACAACCACATCCCGGGCGTCACCCTGCCGGCGTTCGCGGACCAGCAGATCGGCGCGGCGATCTTGTGGGTCTGCGGGGATTTCTGGGCCATGCCGTCGATGATCGTGATCGTCAGGCGGATGGTGGCCACCGAGGGGAGCATGAGCGCGGCGCTGGACAAGATGCTCAACCGGGGATCCGCCCAGTCGCGTTCGTGGGCCGGAGACCGGCCGCGATCGGGTGCGCTGGCCGAGTTGCGGGCTCAGCCGCCTTCTTCGCCGGAGGCGGGACCGTGAATATGGCGCCGGCGCGCCCGGTGGGGACCGGACACGTCGAGCTGGCCGGTCCCGTCTATCCCGTCTAGCTTCGGGTCCGGACGCAGGCCGTTCAGCTCGTCGCGCCGAAGGGGAGACTCCTCCCGGCCGCGCGCGGGGGCTTCGGCCGGCGTGGCGTGCGGCGTGATGACGTGGGGTATCTTGCGCAGCCCGCCGAACGCCGACGAGCGCGCCACCAGCACCACGCCGACGATCAGCGCGGCGATGCCGCCGGCCTCGATCGCGAGCATGCCCCGCGAGATCTGGATCCGGTCGCCGAACACCACGATGCCGAGCACGATGCCCGCGACCGGCTCGCCGGCCGCGATGGTAGGCAGCGAGGAGTGCAGCGGGCCCGCGCTGAACGCGTTCTGCATCAGCCACAGGCCGACGATCCCGGCGCCGAGCAGGCAGTACGGCGGCCAGGTGGTGAGCAGCACCGTTACCGAGTGCCCCTGCAGGATCTCCAGCGTCTGCCTGGTCAGCGCGTCCTGGATGCCGAAGACCAGGCCCGCCCCTAGGCCGGTCAGGGTGGCGCGGGCCGGCCCCCGCGTGCGCAGGCCGATCTGCACCGCGACGAACGCGATGCCGGCGATGATCGCGGCCGCGGGCCAGTGCGAGAACGAGCCGAACGACAGGCCGATGGGCTTGGTCGACCGGGACAGCGACAGCAGGGCCACGCCGACGCACAAGATCAGCGCGCCGGCCACCTCGGTCCAGTGCATCGCCTGCTTGGACAGCGGGACCGCCAGGAGCAGCGCGAACAGCAGGTAGGTGGTCAGCAGGGGTTCCACCAGCGTCAGCTCGAGGTGACCGATCGACCACGCCGCGAGCAGCTGCCCGGCCACCATGCACGCGATGCCGATCAGCCAGCGGGGCTTGCGCAGCAGGTCGGTCAGGATGCGGGGACTCAGGAAGCGGGACTCGGGCTCCTGCCGGGCGGCGTACTGCTGAAGGACGAAACCGATTCCGAGCAGCACGGCTGCGACAAGCGTGATCGCATAGTCCACATCCAGGTCCACGTGCTCTGTCTTACTAGGTGCTAAGCGTGCCGATATCAAGGACAACGTGCACAACTGACGGCTAGTTTCGGCACGGCAGCGTGACACAGGTGCGGCGACTGCCCTTTGATCGTACGTTAGGGCGCCTGCCTCCACCTACTGTCGCCGCGCCGCTCGCCTGAACCTCATAGCACTCCGCGCAACGTGATTGGCATCCAACTGTTATCTGCGCGGGGGACACCCGGCAAGCGCTATCCCCGCTGCTACAAGGCATCCGTACTATCATGAGGTCGTCGGCAGGCGTGATTGCCATGGGAAAGGGTGCTGACGTGGGGGTCGGGAAGGAAATTGCCAGGAAACGGGCTGTGGGGACGCGGGAGCACATCATCGCGTACCTGACAGAGGTCAACGATTTGTTCGACGCCAACGGGATGGCCAGCACGCAGCTGGCCGCCGCGGTCGGCTATCCGGGTTCCAGCGTGGCGTTCGCTCAGCTGCTGTCCGGGATGGAACGTTCGGGGCTGATCGAGCGTGAGGTCCGGGGCAAGCGGACGTACCGCATCAGCTTGGGGTCCACGCATGCTATCGGACCGGGCGGGGCTGCCCGGGCCGCCGGGATTCCTGACGTCGCGATGGCTGTCGGGTTCAGCGGGGCTGCCGGACCCGGCGATGTCGGTAGCGGCGTCGGGGCGGCTGGTTTCGACTACGACGAACTGGCCCGCCGCCTGCTGGTCCAGGTCGTCAGGCGGCTGGCCGCGGCCGAGCCGGAGGCGAGCCAGCTGGACCGTTCGGCCCCGGATCGGCTGGCCCCGGATCGGCTGGCCCCGGATCGGCTGGCCCCGGATCGATTGGCCCCGGATCGGCTGGCCCCGGATCGGCTGGCCCCTGATTGGCTAGCACTGCAGGAGACGGTCACCGGCCTCGAGTACGAGCTGGCTACGGCGTGGACCAAGCACGGCAAGCTGGCCGAGGAGAACGTCAGGCTCCGGGAGCAGCTGCGGGCCGCGCAGCGGTCGCTGGCGCTGGCCGCCGAACGAGTCCGCAGGCTGCCGGTCAGCACCGATCTGGACCGCAGCGAGGTGGTGCTGCTGCAGCGGCTGCTCGCCACGGGCGGCACGGACAGCCTGGCTGGACCCGACGGGCCGGGTGAGTCCGAAGACTCCGGCAGCCTGGCGGAGGCGCCGAGCCTGCTCAGCTAGGCCCGCAGTCAGCCAGGCCCGCAGGCAGCTAAGCCGACAGGTAGACGCGGGCCGCGTTGCCGCTGAGCACGCCGGCCAGGACGTCGTCGGGGAGGCCGAGGGCGGCCACCGCGCGCACGTTCCTGGCCACGCCGGGCACGCCTGGCCAGTCGGTCCCGAAGATCCACTTGGCGGCCAGTTCGGTCAGGTCGAAGGCGGCGTAGTAGTCCGGCAGCCGCTTCGGCGGCAGCCCGGCCAGGTCGAGCCAGACGTTGTCGCAGGCCAGTGCCATCCGGGCGGCGTCGGCGTACCACGCCCCGCGGCCGCCGTGCGCGAGCACGAACGTCACGCCCGGGAAGTCGGCCACGACCTGGCTCATCAGCGTCGGGTCGCCCGCCTCCGGCTGCGAGCCGGGGAAGATGCTCCCGCCGGTGTGCACGATCACCGGCACGCCGCGGTCGGCGCACAGGTCGTAGACCGGGTACAGGTCCCCGGCGTCGGGGCGGAAGGCGCCGTGCACCGGGTGCAGCTTGACCGCGACGGCGCCCAGGTCGAGCTGGCGGGCCGCTTCGGCGGCCGGCTGGGCGTGCACGGCCGGGTTCACGTTGGCCACCAGGCGGAACCGCCGCGGGTTGTACGCGATCAGCGGCAGCAGGTCCTCGACCGGCTGGATGCCGGTCGCCCGCGGGCTGTACTCGGCGAACAGCAGGGCGACGTCGACGCCTTCGGCCTCCAGCAGCGCGTCGAGCCGGGCCGGGACCGGATCGCCATCTGGGCCGAACACGCCGCGCCACGGGGAGTCCTGACCGAAATCGTCCGCCCATTGCATCCACGCCAACGTCACCGTGCTGAGCCGGGGCACGTGCACGTGGGCGTCCACCACCACCATGCCGTCGATCACGGACGGCTACCGGTCCAGGCGCCGCAGCCCGGCCCGGTGGGCCCGGCCGGACTCGACGTAGGTCTTCACCGCACGGTCGACCCAGTCGGCGGGCACCCCGATCTTCTTGATCGTCGCGGGCACGCCGGCCACCAGGGCGCCCGGCGGCACCTCAAAGCCCTCGGGAACCAAAGACGCCGCCGCCACGATCGCGCCGGCCCCCACCGTGGCCCGGTTCAAGGTGATCGAGCCCGAGCCGATCAGGCACCTGTCCCCCACCACGCAGCCCTCCAGGTGCGCGTTGTGCCCGACCACGCACTCGGCTCCGATCAGCGTCGGCCAGTCGTGCGTGCAGTGCACCACGGTTCCGTCCTGCACCGACGTCCGGGCGCCGACCTCGATCCGGCCGTGATCGCCGCGCAGCACGGCGCAGGGCCAGACGGACGCCTCGGGGCCGATCCGGACCCGGCCGATGACGACGGCGTCGGGGTGGACGAAGGCGGTCTCGTGGATGTCCGGCTCGTAGTCGCCCAGCGCGTAAATCGGCACTCTCGGACCCTTCCTTGGAGGCTAGGCCACGAGGATATCGTTCAGGCCAGGCCTGGGCTCAGGTCGAGTACGCCGAAGCGGTGCTGGTCCCAGATGTGCAGCGATGCTTTCTCCGGGTACGGAGCCACGTCGGGCGGATCGTCGAAGATGCGGGTCGTCCGGCGGCCCGGCGCGTACGGCGGCCAGCCGGGGTCGCCGTCCGCGGCGAACGCCGCCCACTGCGAGCGCATCAGGTCCCCGAGCGCCACCGCGCTGGCCGGCGGCTCCGGGCCGAACAGCATCCGGCCGATCCCGGAGTAGACGCCGAAGACCAGCGGCACGTCGATCGCGTGGCAGGCGCCGAGGCCCCCTTCGGACGCCGGGTAGCTGACCTGGTACAGGAAGGTCCGCCCGCCCGCCGCGGCGTGCGCCTGGGCCAGGTGCAGGGTCGGCATCCGGAACAGCCAGTCGGAGTTGACCAGTTCGAACAGCGTCTCGGCAGCCGCGTCCGGGTAGGCCTGGCGGTAGGCGGCCTCGCCGCCCGGGCCCGCGAGGCCGCGCAGCGCCTGGCTGGCCGCCTCTTCTGTGATCTTCCCGCGCAGCCCGTTCAGCTCGGTGAGCAGCCGGTACTCGTCCCGGTTGTGCCCGGTGAGCAGGTCGATGTCCCGGGCGGCGCCGGCCGCGACCGCCTGCCACGGCGCCACCGGCAGCACCTCGCCGTCCACGACCGGCGAGAAGGGCACGCCGGTGTGCGCGACCGGGCCCCACGGGTAGTCGGCGGGCCGCACCTCGTCGGAGGCGGCAGCCAGCCGGGCCGGGTCGGCGGCCGCGAAGGCTTCGGTGGTCGCGGGCAGCCCGGCCTCTTTGGCGATGGCCGCGGTGACCTCGGCGGCCAGGTCCGGGGAGAAGAAGGTCCCGGGCACGCTCTGCGCGATCGCGCGCCGGAACAGCCCGGCCGCGGCCGGCATCACGAGCAGCGACGCGATAGCGCCCGCACCGGCCGACTCGCCGAACACGGTCACCCGGTCCGGGTCGCCGCCGAACGCGGCGATGTTCTCCCGGACCCAGCGCAGCGCCGCGACCTGGTCGAGCAGCGCCCGGTTGGCCGGGACGCCGGGCAAGAGGGCGTAGCCCTCCACGCCGATCCGGTGGTTGAAGGTCACCACCACTACGTTCTGCCTGGCCAGCGGCGTGCCGTCGTAGCCGAGCAGGCTGGACGCGCCGAACCGGTAGGCGCCGCCGTAGATCCAGACCATGACCGGGAGCCGGGCCGCGCCGAGGTCGGGCGAGAACACGTTGACGGTGAGCCAGTCGTCGGGGTCGGCGTCGGGCGCGGCCGGCGACATCGGCGTGAGCAGGAACCCGGACTGCGGCGGGGGCGGCCCGAAGGCGGCCGCCTCCCGCACGCCGTCCCAGGGCCGGGCCGGGCGCGGGGCGGCGAACCGCAGGTCGCCCACTGGGGGCTG
>JBKQQQ010000970.1:0-2814 GCA_052144275.1 Streptosporangiaceae bacterium | reverse complement strand
GGAAGCCATAGGCGGGCCCTCATCGATGAAGACCCGGACGTAGCCCTCCGGCTCGGCTAGCGTCATCGCCCGTTCCAGGCAGGCAAGCGCGGCCGGGATGTCCCCAAGCGTCTGGTGCGCGAGCGCCTGCAGCACCAGGATCTCGATGACGCGTCCCGTCCTCTCCCCTTCTTCCGCCGCCGCCAGGAGGCGCTCCAAGAGCCGCGTGGCCTGGTGAAGGGAGTGCTCTGCACGATCATCCTGGTACCGCGCCAAGAGCATCCTGGCCAGCGTGATGTGCTCGAACTCGCGGAGGTAACTGAGCTCGTCGTCCGCGGACAGGCCCTGCTCACGTGCCCAGCCGAGGGCTTCACCGAGTTTGCGCTGCGCGATCCAGACCCGTGCCTTCAACGCCGGGACCGGCCGCACATTGGGGAAGAAATCACCCACATACAGGCGCTCCGCCTCGTTGAGCAGGTCAAGTGCGCCGGCCGGATCTCCTTCAGCCTGGCGTATCCGCGCCATCGCGACCCGCCAGCGATACCGGTTCTGCGGCAACCCGTTGTGCTCACCCAGCTCCTGGCTTCGCAGCAGGTGCTGGGCGGCGGCATGCAGGTCGTCGCGCTCGCGGTAGACCTCGCTCATCCCTACGTACATGTCTGCCGTTCCCCGCAGAACCGGCCCGCCCTGCTCAGGCACACCCTGCAATGCCTGCTCGTAGGTGCGCATCGCCTCGCCGAGACGACCTTGCGCACTCCGTATATCCGCCAGCGCGATCGAGCAGCCGAAGATATCGGCAATGTGCCCGGCCCGCCGTAGACCCGCCACGCATTCGGCATACGCCGAGTGCCCTGCCTCGAGATCCCCGCTCGTCCAGAACGCGAGACCCGACATGCCCGCTGCCGAAGCACGGACGAGGTGGTCCTCCTCAGGCGAAAGATCGATCGCCCGCCGGGCGTGCCTCACGGTGCCGGGCACATCGCCCCGAGCCATGGCCAAGGCGGAACGGTACAGCTCGATCCCCGCCGGGAGGCGGCGAAATTCCTCGTCGTTGACGGCCATCTCCGCCGATAGGGCTGGGGATCCTGCACCGGCACCTGGCGTCGCGCCCAGGCACTGTTCGGCGTCACGCAGCCGTCTCTCAACACCCTCCATCTCCCCGACAGCCAGCAATGCCCCCGCCAGCCCAACGCTGAGCACGGGCCTGACGCGGACCACCTCGTCCGGAAGCGTCTTGAGCCAGCCGCGCAGCGTGCCCTCCTGCCTGCTCCTGCGCATGGCCGGGATCGCCAGCTCGACCAGGTCCGCCGCCCGGCCGAAATCCCCGGCGGCCAGCGCATGGCTGATGGCCTCGGACGGCTCGCCGTTCTGCTCGTACCACGCGCTCGCCCGCCGGTGCAGGTCCGGCACCTGGCCGGGCTGCTCGTCGAGCAGCCGCGCATGCAGCACGTCGGCGAAGAGCTGGTGGTAGCGATACCACCGGCGGCGGTCGTCGAGCGGGACCAGGAACAGGTTCCCCCGATCCAGCGCCTCCAACATGGCCTTGCTGCCACTCTGCCCGGTGACGGCATCGCACAGCGGACCGCTCAGCCGACCCAAGATAGAGGTCTGCAGCAGGAAGGCCTGGACACGTTCGGACTGACGCTGCAGCACCTCCTCGGCCAGGTAGTCCACGACGTAACGATCATCGCCCGCGAAACCGGCGATGAAGCCGGCGACGTCGTCTCGTCCCTGCATCGACAGCGCCGCCAGCTGGAGCGCGGCGATCCAGCCCTCGGTGCGTCCCTCCAGCGTGGCCACGTCCCGCGCCGTCAGCTGCAGGCCCATCATCTCGTTGAGGTACGCCGCCGCCTCATCGGGCGTGAACCGCAGCCCGGCCGCCCGAATCTCGACCAGCTCGCTGCGCGCCCGCCATCGTGCCAGCGGCAACGCGGGATCGGCCCGACTGGCGATCACCACATGCAGCCCGGCAGGCAGATGGTCGAGCAGGAACGCCATCCCGTCCTGCACGTCGCGCGCGTCGATGACGTGGTAGTCGTCGAGCACCAGCACGATGTCACCCGCGGTGGCGCGCAGGTCGTTGAGCAGAACGGTAAGCACCGTTTCGATCGGGGGCGGCTGGGGCGCCTGCAGTAGGGCCAGCGCACTCTCGCCGACCCCGGATGCCACCGTCCGCAGCGCGGCGATCACATAGGTCCAGAAGGATGCCGGATCGTTGTCGGCCCGGTCGAGCGAGAGCCACGCGGCCAGCCGCTCATCGGCCGGCGCGGCCGGTCCCGCCGCCAGCCACTCGGTGAGCAGCGTCGTCTTGCCGAAGCCAGCGGGTGCGGAGACGAGCGTCAACTTCGACGCGGTCCCGCGGTCCAGCCGCTCGCTGAGCCGCGGACGCGGCACCAGGCCACGCCGCGACCTCGGGACATACAACTTCGTCTCGAGCAGGGGGGCCGGCACCAGAGAATCCTCTAGGTGGCCAGCTGCCTTCGGCGGGGCGACCACCTGGGCTATCCGGGGCGGAGCCGGGCTGGCTGGGGCGCTGGCCGGGCCGAGCGACGGGTCCTGGGCCAGGATGCGGGCCTGGAGTTCCCGCAGGGCCGGGCCGGGGTCGATGCCCAGCTCACCGACCAGACGATCACGGATTTCTGTGTAGGCGCGCAAGGCCTCGGCCTGGCGTCCGCTCCGGTACAGGGCGAGGATGAGCAGCTCGCACAGGCGCTCGCGGAGCGGGTGTTCCCGGCACAGCGCCTCCAGTTCGCCTGCGAGCTCACCGTGGCGCCCCAGTCCCAGGTCGGCTCCGGCCCGGGATTCGATCGCCACCAGGGTCAGCTCGTCCAGATG
>JBKQQQ010000969.1:0-3639 GCA_052144275.1 Streptosporangiaceae bacterium | reverse complement strand
GAACGACGAGCCGAGACCAGGCTGACCGATACGGAAGGAGGTGTCCGCGTGGTCTTCGGCCTCGCGCGCGAGACCATCGGCGTCCTGGCCCGCCTCGGTCCGGTCCAGTTCGCCTTTGAGACGATCGGCCGCCTGGTAGAGCTCGTCGAGTTGCCTGAAGACCTCAGAGCCTGTCCCGGCCGACTGGCCGGCTCCTGCGAAGGGGTCAATGCCCAGGCGGGCAAGCGTCGGCACGAGGGCTGCGCGGGCCGCCTGTGCGTGCGGCCGCATCTCGGATGAGTAAGCGGCGAGCTTGGGTATGAGCGGGCCGATCTTCTGGTCATGGTCGTCGCCCAGGGCGATCGTTGTGTTCAGCAAGCTCTCCCACATGCCGAGCACCGATGTAACCACGCGCAGGAATCGCTGGTCGGACGGCAAGGCCGGGTCGGGACCCGGCGCCTTCCGCACCCAGGTGATGAACGCTTCCCCAAGGCCAGCTTGCACCGGGTCAGCGAACCCGAGTGCTGTCAGCCACCCCCTGGCTTCGCTGAGCCGCTGCCGCGCCTGGAAGTCGTTGCGCGCCTGAACGTGAAGGGCCGCCAGGCTGGTCAGCGCCTGGGCCCGGGTGAGCGCCGCCGGACCAGCGGGATCCATGTCCCGGTCGGCTGCCGCGACAAGCGCGCCGCGCACCCGGTCGACATCAGCATCCTCGAGAAGCTCTACTTCGGCGAGCTTGGCGGTGCACCTGGCTTCCTGATCCTCCTCGCCCAGGCCGTGCCAGATCTGCAGGGCCTCCTGGTAGGACTTGACGGCCTCCGGACCCTGCCGGAGAATCTGCCACGCCCGTGCCACGGACTCGGTGACGTAGGCCCGTTGCTCCTCCAGATCGTGCCAGTCGGGACTGCCCACGGCCGTTGTGGCCTGAAGCTGCTGCTGCCTGCCGAGGACCTCGTGCAGCTCGTGGATCACTCCCGCGTCCGCGGTCCCCTGAGCGACTTTCTCCGCTGCCTGGCTATAACGCCTGAAAATCGTCCGCCGCTCCGCTCCCACCGCGGGATCGTGCCGCGCCGTAACCAGCGGAGGGGCGGTCCGGCCCACACGCTCCAACTGCGCGCGCAGCCTCGTCGCCACGGCCACGTCGGCCTGCGAGGCGTGCTTGGTCGCAGTGACCAAGAGCTGGGTCACGGTCCCTGTGAAAACCGCAAACCCCTGATCGCTCATCGCCTCAACAGCGGCCCGCAACGCCCCAGGAAGGTCCTTATCTGAGAGCGCGGCGAGCCGGTCGATCTCGGCCAGGGCCTGGGCCTGGGGAAACCACGGCTGTGACGCCACGATCCGCTGCCGGAAAACCTCTGCCGCACGCTCGTCCATGGTCCCCCCCGGGCGCAGACGGTTGTGAGCGAACGAGGGCAATCGTTCCACCCACCGGATGGAACGACAAGCTCCCGTCGTCACCTGCACCCGGCGTGAGCGAGGAGCCGGTCCCGGGGCACGCGCCAGGGCCGTTCGGGCTGAATGATCTTGATTTTCCCGGGTTCCGCCCCCGTCACAGCCATGATGGGCCGGGCCTGGCCGGGATGGGCGGGGTGCCGGGGCGGGTGTGAAGGGCGTGGAGCCTGGCCAGCCAGCCGGCGATTCCGGCGGCGCCCTGCATGAACCCTGGTTCTGGGGGCAGTTCCGGCGGGGTCCTGGTGTGTTCGGTGTTGGACCAGGTGATGCCGTGCGGGGCGGGCAGGGCGCGGCCGGCGACGTCGGTGGCCAGGGTGCCGGCCCAGTCGAGCAGGGCCGTGTCGCCGGTGGCCTGGTAGCGGTCGAGCAGCAGTTGCCCGACTCCTGCGGTGCCGCAGCAGCGTGCGAGGTTATCCCAGTATCCGGGGTAGAGCCGGGCGGGCAGGCGGCTGTCCCGCAAGGCCAGCAGGCAGGCGTCGATGGCGTGCTGCCATCGTGGTTGCGGGTCGATCTCGTTCAGCAGGACGAACAGCCGCACGGTGCCGGCGGCACCGTGGCACCAGCCGTAGGCCACCGCCGCGCCGCCCGGTCGTGGTGGTATCGCGAGCGGCACCGCCCAGCCGCCGGGATGGTGCCCGAGGGCGAGAAGGGCGCCGGCGCCGCGGGTGGCGACGTCCACCAGGTCGCGGCGGTTCAGCGTGCGGCCGACGGCGGCCAGGGCGTAGGCGACCCCGGCGGTGCCGTGGGAGAACCCGGGCATCAGGTACTCCCCCGCCGCCATCCGCCAGTGCAGCCCGCCCGGGCCCGGTTCGGCGGCGTCCGCCAGCCGGCCGGCCAGGACATGGGCAGCCCGCACCGCGGCGCCGGAGTCGTCGGCGAGCAGAGCCAGCAGGATGCCGGCGTCACCGGAGATCACGTCGGTGCACCGCGGCCGGCCGGCCGGCGCCCGCGCGATGCGCCCGGCGATCTGCGCCGTCACCTGCGTGGCGGCTTCGGCCGCGGCCTCGTCTCCTGTCGCGCGCCACCAGGCGCGCAGCGCCACCGCGACTCCGGCCCACCCGCCGAACAGCCCGTCATCGGGCATCGTGGCTACGCCCGGGCCGTGGCGGGCCAGGTGCAGCAGCCGGGCGCGAGCACCGGCCGGGACGTGCGCCGTGCCGAGGCCGGCCGCTGCGGCTTCGGCACAGCCGAGCAGCACCCCGGCCGTGCCGGAATACAGGTCATCGGACAGCGCCCCGCCCTCACACCACCCCAGGCCACCGTCGACATCGACCGCCACCGAACCGATCCAGCCGAACGCGCGGCAGGCTGCCTCCGCCAACTCCGGTCCGGATTCCACAGGGTCAATCCTCTCCCCGGTCGCGACGCAGAACGATCAGCCGCGGCTGCCCGGGCAAGCAGCAGACCGGATCTATCTGCATCCGGGAACGGGCCGGCCGCCATGCCACGATCTTGCCAGCAGCGCGGTCCCGCAAGGGGATACGGCACTCGCACTCCCGGCTCGACAGCCTGGCTCGCTACTGTTCGCTCGTGGAGCCCGCCAGCGCGGATGGCCGGCCGGGGAGACGGACTCGCGGTCTGCTGTACTGCGGCCCCTCGGGAAGTCCCGCACGACCGACCGGCGGCATGAGCGCGCATTCCGTGGCGACGGAAGATGCAGCATCATGGCGTCATTGCCAGAATCTCGTCACGCAATCGGGTCAGGAGGCTGGCGTGATCCGGGTGTTCCTGATCCGTCATGGTGAAAGCGAATCCAACGCGGGACTGCCCTCCGCGCCCGCCGCCCTGACACCGCGGCCGCGATGAGACGAATGGCCGTCATCGGTCATGAGAGTGCGCCCGGTCAGGGGCATTATGCGGGTTCTCCCGTGCGGCTGCGATGCATAACTCAGCCTGTCGCACAAACGGCGCGAGGATCGACTCGATCCCCATATTTGGAGCCCACAACCCAAGCAGCCCCTAGATCTTGTGGCATCGGAACCTTAGTTGGGTTTGTGCGACGGACTGTGCTCGTACTGGTCCCACGCACCGCGCGCGGGTTCGGCCAAAGCCAAGTTCACCAGGCGGAGACTACAGCCACTACCGAGCATGCCTCTGGCCAGGCGCACGCTCAGCCGCGCACGCCCGCCATGGCTGCGCCAGACCGGGCCTGTGGCGGAGACACTGTTCAGGTAATGCGTCCACCACGCAGGAAAATGCACACAAAACACC
>JBKQQQ010000968.1:0-9286 GCA_052144275.1 Streptosporangiaceae bacterium | reverse complement strand
TCGAGCAGCCGCCTGGCTAGTTCGGCCACCGCGCCGAGGTCGGCGACGCTGCCCACCGGCTGCCAGGGGCTGAGGCCGCGCAGGAACAGCACTTCGGCCTTGTATACGTTGCCGATGCCGGCCAGGTTGCGCTGGTCGAGCAGCGCCTCGCCGATGGGGCGGTCCGGCTGAGCGCTCAGCCGCCGTACCGCCTCGGCGCAGTCCCAGTCCGGCCCGAGAAGATCGGGTCCCAGGTGGCCGGTGACCCGTGATTCCTCGCGGGTGCGGATCAGCTCGACCACCCCGAGCTGATACCCGATCGCCTGCCAGTCCTCGTTGGCGAGCAGCAGCCTGATCCGGTGGCTTTCCCTGATCTGCTCGCCGGCGGGCCGGACCCGCCAGTCCCCGTCCATCTTCAGGTGGGTGTGGACGGTCAGCCCGTTCCCTGTCCTGGTGAGCAGGTGCTTGCCACGGGAGACGGTCTCCGTCACGACCTCGCCGGTCAGGTCGGCGGTGGCCAGCGAAGGAACACGGAAGTCGCTGCGGGTCAGCATCCGCCCCGACAGCGCCTCGTCCAGGCGCCGGGCGGTGTGCCAGACGACGTCTCCCTCGGGCATGACACCAGTGTGCTAGGTCGGCCAGACTGCCCGGTCAACCCAGGTGCGTTAACCGGCGGTAGTCGTCCCTCGGGTCATACGGGGCGCGATGGCCATTGCCCTGGTGGCCATTGGCATTGCCCTGGTGGCCATTGGCCTGGTGGCCTGCGTCCGGATATCCCCCGGTCGAATATTCGCCCGTTGGGTATGCGCCCGTTGGGTATCCGCCCGTTGGGTAGCTTCCCGTGCCCTGGTAATCGCCGGCCGGGTAGCTGCCGGTGCCCTGATAGCCGTCCTGCGGGTACGCCTGCCGTGCGGCCCTGGATGCTTCGTCGTTGCCGCCGTGCCGGGCATGGCTCCGGGTGCCGTTGTGCTGCCGCGGGTCGTCCGGCTGGGCCGGCGACCCCCCGCTGCCGTAGCCGTAGTTCTCGCCATAGGGCGGGGTAGCTATCGCCTGGGTTACCGAGGACGGGTCGCCGTAGGAGGTACCGGAGTACGAAGACGGGGACCTGCCGGCCGGCGACTCGGACCGCCGGAACGGGGGCACGCCGCCGGGATACCCGCCACTGGCCGCTTCGGTCTCGGCGGCGGTGAAGGTCTGCGTCTCCTGCGTGACGGCGGCGTCGTAGTGTTCCCTGGTCATATCCCGGGACCTGCGTGACGACCGTCCGTCGACCGGCCCGCTCGAGCGCAGCGAGAAGGCCGCACTCGTCAGCGGATCCTCATCGTCGCTACGGCTCGCCCGGCGCTGCCCGCGTGTCTCGGCAGGCTGAGCGGCGGCGCTCACTGGCTGGCTGCCGTTCACCGGGCGGCTGGGGGCACCCATCAGTTGGCTCGTCCCCGCCGCGGTCCGGACGGGCTGGGTCGCGCCTGGGATCTGCGACGTCATGCTCTGTACGGGCTGGGTGGCGGCAGGCGGCCCTGCTACCGGCGGCTTGCTTGCTGACGGAACGGCAGCGGACAGAACCGCAGCCGACGGCGGCACCGCCTCGAACGGTCGGTTCCTGGTCCGGGGATCCTGCTGGGCGGTACGCGCCGTCGTGGTGAGCGGCTTGTCCGACGCCAGGTCGTCCCAGAACTGCTCGTCGCTGACACCACCGAACGACTCCGCCGGCCACAGCTCTTCATCGACGTCGGCCCCCTTGCGGAAGCCCACGCGCCGACGTGGCCTGGCCGTCCTGCCTTCGTCTTCGGCCACGTGGGCTTCACGGGTAAGACGTGCCGCCGACCGGCTCCCCGGCCGGGATTCGCCCAACTGGGACTCGCCCAGCCGGGACTCGTCTGGCACGGCTGCGGCCAGCCTCGGGTCGGTGGCCTGCGGGTCGCCAGCCGACGTGCCCTGGCCGCCCCTCCGACCGCCCACGAGCACCGGGGCGCCGAAATCCAGAACAGGATTTGGCCCGGTGCTGGCTTCGGCCTGGTAATTCCGGGATGAGGCATTGGCGCCGCGGACCGTATTCACGGGTCTGCTGCCATTTGCGGCCCGGCGGGCATTGCTCGTCCGGTCGGGTCTGGCGGTGCCGAGGCTTCTGCTTCCCGGGCGCCTACCGGTCCCGGCGCGGCCCGCGCCGACGGACCGCAGGCGGTTACCACCGCCGCTGCCTGAGCGGATGCTGAAATAGAAGGCCGCCGCGATGCCGGCAGCCCCGGCGATGGCCAGTCCCACGACCAGAAACATGGTCTCCATCCAGATTGCCCGGGCCTGGTGGGAGGCGCTAGCTAGGCACACGCGGCCGATGACGCGAGCCTTCCCTCGTTGTCGCGAGCGCCGTGAACCCGCTTGATCATCGATTGTTGCTCACTGGCGGGGAGCGTGTCACAGGATTGAAAAAGTTCTGATTACTGCCGATTACGAACTGTATCGGGATGATCACGGATTTCCGGTTACCACTATTCGCCCGCGCCCGATTGTGGCCGCCGCGATCGCCGTCCATACGGACTGCAGCGGCGCGCCGTTGGCTAGGGTAAGCGTGGTGCGCAACGCATAAACGGTAAATCGGTACTCGTGCCGATGGCCGCTAGGGCACGGGGCGTCGTAGGTGGCGGTACCTGCGCTGTTAAGCGCCTGGCGCGCCTCGGTGGGCAGCGAGCCTTCCTGGATGTCCGTGGCCGCGGGGTTGATGTCGAAAACGAGCCAGTAAATGAACGGCGTGATCGGCGCCGAGGAGTCATCGACAATAAGTGCCAGGCTCTTGGTGCCCGGTGGCGCGCCCGACCAGTTGAGCGGGGGACTTATTTTTGCGCCGTGGCAGGTATAGCGCGCGGCCAGCATGCCGGAGATGAAAGCCTCGCTGTTGACCGGCATTGGGCTCGGCGCCACGGGAGCGCCATACCCGGCGGTGCCGCAGCCGGCCAGGGTCAGGACCGCCAGCGCCAGCGCGCCGACGGCACGCGCGCGAGGCGGGCGCCGCGATCCGCGGCGAATCCGGTCCTGGCGTGTAGTCACCTTCGCCTCTCTCTTGCCGACGGTTGATATTAGAACCTGTCCAGCTAGGAAGCGTAGGGTGATGCGACGTGTTGAATGGTCCGGGGGAGGACCAGCAGGAATACGGGCGATCAGCGAGGGCAGATGCCGAACGCGCTGCGTGTCGGACTACTAGGCTCGCTTCAGGTGCGGGACGAGGCGGGCCGTCCGGTCCACGTCGGCGGCCGCCAGCTACGGGTTCTGCTCACGTTGCTTGCCCTGAATGCCGGGCGTGTCGTGCCGGCTGGCTCGCTGGCCGGGCAGATCTGGCCCGACGACCCGCCAGGCAACCCCGGTAACGCGCTGCAGACGCTGGTTTCCCGGCTGCGGGCCGAACTGCGCCAGGCCGGAATCGGCGACGTGATCGAGTCGCATCCGGCTGGATACCGCCTCGCCGTGCCGCCGGAGGCGGTTGACGTGATGGCCTTCGAGGCGCTGGCCGACGTGATCGACGCCATCGCCGTGCTCACTCAGGACTCCGCCCAGCCCGGTCGGCCCGGGGATCTCGTCAACCGGGAAGAACGCGCGAAGCTCGCCGCGACCTTGCTCGGGGCGGCTCACTCGGTACGAGGCTGCTTCGACGAAGGCAGCCTCGACGCTCCTGCGGCCCGGGAATCGGCACGTAGCCTGCTCGGCCCGGATGAGTTCGAGGCCGCCTATGAGCGCGGCCGTGCCCGGTCTCAGGACGAAGCGGTGGCCCTCGCCGCCGGTGTGGTGTCCGCCGCCGGGATCAGCAGCGCCGACGGCCTGGCCCGGTCGTGGTAGACCTCGATGTCCGTGGGGACCAGGCGCGTGGCGGTGGCCAGCGGTTCCCCGGTGCCGGTGTTGCGGGCGAAGCGCGGATGCGCGCCGCCGCTGACCTGCAACCGGAGCCGGTGCCCAGAGGCGAACTGGTGGGCGGCGGAGCTCATCGGAACCGTGACGGCTTCCTCCGCGAGGGCGCCGGGAGTGAGGCGGAGAATGCCGTCGGTTACGTTCCATGAACGCCCTTGCGGGTCGACGTCGCACAGCCGGACGAAGACGTGCGCATGGGCAGTGCTGGCCCGCAGGTGAAGCACGGCGCGAACCGGGCCGAGCACGTCCAGCGGGTCCGGCAGCGGCTCGCTGGTGAAGACCAGCACATCGGGCCGGGCCTCGACCGCCCGGTTGTCCTGCGGCCCGGCCTCCGGCGACAGCAGCTGACCGCCGACCGAAGGGGTCGGGTCGGCGGGGTCGTACCGGAACGACGAGAACCTGGTGCCGTCGCTAGCGTCGCGGCTGAGCCCGCCGCCGCCGTTCAGGTACCACGCCTGGCTGCCGTCGTGCGGCGGCCAGGCCTTCAGGCCGCGCCACTGCGCCGACCCGCCGACATGGACGCGTACCGGCGCCTCGGGCTTGTCCCCGGCGTCATCGTCGCCGGCCAGCCGCTCGGTCATCCAGGCCAGGGCCTCGCGCGAAATCATCCTCAGCCCGTCCTTGCTGAACGCGGAGGAGTGGCTCCACGGGCCGACCAGCAGGCTGACCTCGCACCCGTTGGCCTTGAGCTCGGCGTACTGAGCCAGGGTCTGATCGAGCACGGCGTCGTACCAGGCACCCTGCAGCGCCGTCGGCACCCGCCACCGGGACAGGTCCAGGCGAAGGCCCCGCCAGTAGGCATCGCCAGGGTCGTCGTGGTCAAGCCATTGCTCAAGATATGGCACAGACTCGCCTAGCGCCTGGCGACAGGCCTGCTTGAGTGGCAGGACGCGGGCGGCCCGCTTGTAGCGCAACGAAAGGCGCACCACGGCCCGCGTGGCGCGCAGGAGGCCCTGGCTGGAGAAGGTGGCCGCGGTGGCGGAGAGCACGTTGATGAGCGCGAACACCCCGCCCGGATAGACGATCGCGGCGGGATCGTGTAGGCCGACCTGGATCACGGCCGCCTTCAGCTCGGGCGGCGGGTCGCAGGCTAGCGCCAGCTGGACATAACCCAGGTAGCTGGATCCGATGGTGCCGAGCCGGCCGGTGAACCAGTCCCGGCCGCGTAGCCATGCGACGGTGGCCTGGCCGTCGGCGGCTTCGTTCCGGAACGGCTCGAACCGCCCGGTCGATCCGCCGGTACCCCGGCAGCTTTGCAGCAGGACGTGGAAGCCTTGCTCGGCGAACGCCACCCCGTACAGGTGCGCCCAGGGAAATCCCCGCCCGTACGGGGTCCGGACCAGTATCGTCCCGCGCGCCTGGTCGGTGAGCGGCACATAGTGGTCGGTGAGCAGCGTGACGCCCTCTGCCCCCGGCACCTCGAGGCGCGGTATCCACCCGACCCCGCACCGCGCCGGCGGCAGCTCCCTGGCCAGCCGCCGCGCGACTCGCACCCGCCGGGGCAGCCCCTGCATGCCCCGGATCCCATGTGGCGGGCCCGCAGTGGCCCCTCCGCCGGGCTCTGCCGTCGTTCCGCTGTGCCCTGCCGCTTCTCCACCGGGCTTCGTGAGCGGTGCGGCCTGCCGGCGCCTGACTGTGGGCATGTTTCCTCCCGTTCATTTACTACGTACGATGTACGTCACTATTGGCATAATACTACGTACGTCGCACGCTGATAGGGTGGCCCCCGGGTTTACCGAACGAGAGGGGTGGCCAGGCTGACGCCGATATCCATCTGGGATATCCCGGAGCAGGGCTCGCGCGGGCCGAAGGGCAAATACGACCGCGCGGCAGTCGCCGCCGCGGCGATCAGGCTCGCGGACGCCGCGGGGCTAGACGCGGTGACGATGCGCGCGGTGGCGGCCGAACTTGGCATCGCGCCGATGTCGCTGTACAACTACGTGCCGACCAAAGACCACCTGATCCAGCTGATGATCGACATGGCCGGCGGCGAGTACCGGTGCCCCGACCCCGAGTCGGTGGACGAACGGGCCGCCATCGCCGATCTTGCCCGGCAGGGACGTGACATCACCCGGCGCCATCCGTGGCTGCCGGATGCGGTCCGGCGGCCGGCAGTCATCGGTCCGAACGGGCTCCGCTACCTCGACTGCTTTCTCGGCCTACTGGCCGGCTCCGGGCTGGACACGCCCACCAAGTTGCAGGTCATGGCCATGATCAACGGCTTCGCGATTATGTACGGCGGGATGGAGGCGACGCTGGCCAGCCAGCAGGCCAGCACCGGCATCAGCCCCGATCAGTACCAGGCGGCGCAAGTCGCGTCGATGGTCAGCGCCGGGGCCACCGGGCGGTACCCGAATCTGGCCGCGGCGCTGACCGCCGCCGAGCCGTCCCGTATCCGGGACGCGGACGAGGTGTTCGATTCCTGCGTATACCACCTCATAGACGGCGCCCTGTCTGGATAGGCCTTGACCGGGGCTAGGTCCGGCGCCGGTAGACGCGGACGGCCAGCGGGGCGAACACGACGAAGATGCCGAGCGCCCACAGCAGCGACCTGACGGCAGGGGTGGCCACCGCGCCGCCAGTGAACAGGCCACGCTCCGCGTCGGTCAGCAGGGTCATCGGGTTGACCTTGACGAAGGCCTGCAGCCAGCCCGGCATCGTCGCAGTCGGCGCGAGCAGGTTGCTGCCGAACACCAGCGGGAAGAACGCGATGAATCCGCAGACCCTATGCGTGCCCTGCCAGGTCGTATCGAGCGGTGAGAGCTAATCTCGCTGGCGCGAACTACCGAACATGATCTCGTCCCAGGACGGCACCGAGGCCCGCTTGCCGCGCGCTGCCTTGCGGCCCTGGCGCGTCGCCTGCTCGCCCGCGGGTTCCGCCGGAGCCGCCTGAGGCGCCTCAGGCGCCTCGGCGGGAGACGGAGGCGAAGCGGCCGGAGCCGCAGGCCCGGTGGCAGCGGCCGGAGCCGCCGCAGTGGGGGAGTCTGCGGCACTCGAGAACGCCGCAGCTTCCTGACGAGCCTGGGCGGTCCGGGCTTCCTCCGCCGTCCGAGCATCCGGTGTGGGCCGAGTTTCCTGCGCGGCCTGGGAAGCTCGCCCCGGCTGGGCCATGCGTCCGGGCTGGGGTACGCCTGCCGGAGGAGAGGTTCGTCCCGGCTGGGGTCCTGGCGCGGTCCTAGGTACCTGGGCGGCTACCGTGGCCGGACTGACCGCGGGAGCGCTCGGCGCGGAAGATGCGACGGCGGCCGGGGCCTCGGCCTGGCGCGGCTCGGGAGCCTCCGGTTCGGCACGCTGTGGTTCGGCGGGGTGGTGTTCGGCGACCTGGGGTTGGGGGACCGCCGGCCGGCCAGAGCCCGGCCGCTCATGCCGGGCCGGCCCGCCGTTGCCGATCGCGCCGTTACCGTTGCCCGGACCAAACCCCGAGGTGCCGTTTCCGTGCTGACCGAACCCGGAGGCAGGGGCCCCCGGATGACCCAGCCCAGGCCCGTGGCCCGACGCGGAACTTAGCCTCGGAGCCAGGTGGGTGACGGTCGCCTCGCCCGGCGCTGGCGCGGCCGGCTGGGGCGGCTCGGTGCCAGGCAGCGACATCCGGGCGGCGTTGTCGTCGGCCGGCAGCACGTGCCTGCGGCGCGGATCGAAGATCCACTCAGCCGTGTGCAGGCGTCCGCCGGAGATGAAGGTCAGCTGCACCTGCCAGCTGCCGTCGCCGAGCTTCTTCGCGTCCCACTGCGCGTCTTCCGGATCAGCGCCGAACACCTTCAGCCGTTCGGTTACGATCTCGCCCAGCCGCGGACCGGGGGTGGCGTCCCCCTGACGTCTTACCGACGCCAACTGGGCTTGATCTGCCGCGTAGGCGCGCTCGGCCAGGATCGGAGCCTCGAACCAGCGCACGCGCTCGACCGAGATGCCGGCCGCGTCCGCGATTTCCTCTACCGTTTCCCCGGCCCGGATTCGTGCCTGGATCTCCTTGGGTCGCAACGGGCTCTCCACTTCGATCTCGTACTGCGCGAGCCGGGAGGACTGGCCGAGGGCAACCGCCCTGAGCCGCTCGTCAATCGGCAACGTGAAACGTGCGCTACGCCCGGGCACCGCGAGGACGGCGTATCGGCCGTCCTCGCTCACCGCGACGAAGCGCAGTTCCTGCATCGTCGTCCCTTCCGCTCCGGCCCGTCCGCGCATGCCGGTCCTGCCGCCGTCGGGTGTCGTGCTTTGCTGGCACTTTCCCGGCGTACTCTAGCCGAGCGGCCGAGCGTTGGCCCTGGACCTCTCCACCTCCCTGAGTCTGTCTGGTCCTGAACGCCAAGGCCAGCACCACGCCCGGCATGTCCGGAGTTAATCCCGGTATCGGGCACTGAAGGTTCGCTAACAGAAGTAGTTAGCTACTCTTATCTCAGAAATGTTCGCTAACAGAAGTATTTTGCAAGAGCATGCGAGGCCTGCCGCTATCCGGGAGAGTCGGCGGGCCCCGTGGCTCGCCGTGGGCGTGGTCTGCTTCGGCGCGTTCATGGGCCAGCTCGACGCGAGCATCGTCACGATCACGTTCCCCGCCATGGAGCGTGACTTCAGCGTCCCGGTCGCCGCTGTCCAGTGGGTGTCGCTCATCTACCTGCTCGGCCTGATCGCGATGCTCGCCCTCGCCGGGCGCCTCGGCGACGCGGTGGGCCGCAAGCTCGTGTACACCTATGGCGCTGGCCCTGCATCTGGGTACCCAGAGTTCTCAGGCCGGCAATCATGGATATGCGGCTCATCACGGGTACCCTGGGGCAGAGCAGGCGCGGCCCGCGTTCGTCGTGCTCGCCGTCGTCGCCGCGACGGCTGCCGCGATCGCGCTGGCCGGCCGGCGACAGGCGCGCGGACAGTAAGCCGGCGGGTAACCGCGCGGGCCGGGCGTCCCAGGGAGGCGGACCCTTCAGGTGCAGATCGCTGAGAACGCAGCGCAGGAGCAGGTAGGCCCGGACCAGATCGGCGGGGAGCAGATCGGCCCGGAACTGGCCGGCATCGTGTCCCGGCTGCGGCGGGCCATGCGCCGGGCGGCGCGCGCAGCCGACCCCGCCCTTGAGCTTTCCGTGGCCCAGCTCGAGCTGCTCTCCTGCGTAACCGAACACCCCGGGATCAGGCCAAGCCAGCTCGCCCGGATGCTCCGGCTGGCACCGAGTTCGGTGGCCACCCTGCTCGGCGGGCTCCAGTCGGCCGGCTACGTGATGCGCACTCCCGGCGGCGGCCCCGCCGCCGGCGGCGGTGCCGCTGGCGACCGGCGCACCGTCAGCCTGGACCTGTCGGAGGCCGGCGCGACGGCGGTGAGGAGGTGGCACCGGGTGAACGAGGACATCATCCAGGCGGCGCTGGCCGCGCTGCCGTACCGTGACCGGGCCGCCCTGCGCGACGCGGCGCCCGCCCTGCGCGACCTGACCGC
>JBKQQQ010000967.1:0-2587 GCA_052144275.1 Streptosporangiaceae bacterium | reverse complement strand
AAGAGCGTTGCCGAGCAGTTCGGCCATGACGTCTTCGTGCGACCGCGCGCCTGGACATCCCGCGGCGACCCACTCGTCGTGTGCCGCGAGGGTGGCCTCGATCTCCGCCTCTTCCAGGACTTCCGGGGAGGCGTGCCGTTCTACCGCACGGAGCCGCCACAGCTCCGCGAGCGGGACGATGACGGCGGCCTCGCCGCCGAGGTGGATCACCTCGTACGGTTCGTCCGGGTCCGGGTGGTCAGCCGCCTGTGCAGTCATACGGTCAACCGTACTGACATCGATCCGGCGGGTCTGGCGACGCGCTACGGCACAGAAGCAGGCAAAGGAGAAGGTGAGCGACGCGGGCATCGCACGTCGGCCAGTTCTTCCCCGAGGTTGTCGCGGCCCTTGTGCCAGGCGTCGAATGCTTCGGCCATCTCGCCCTGGGGCAGGCAGAACTCCAGCGGGACATCGGTGGTATTGAACCCTTTGGCACCTTTACCAGTGAGCAGCCTTCAACTGGCGTTGGCCTGCATCCTCAAGACATTGCCCGGCAGATCTCGCGGCGATGCCCCACCCCCACGACCAGGATGACGAGTTGACCGTCCACGACCTCGTAGATGACGCGGTAGTCCCCGACGCGCAGCCGGTAACGGTCGTCGTACCCGGAGAGTTTCTTGACATTGGCATCCGGGCGGCGCGGATCCTCCCCCAGCGGCGTAAGCGCTCGCAAGATCGTAAGCGCGGCTGGCGGGGGGATGGCCCGCAACTGCCTGACGGCCCGGGTCTGAGGTTGACCCCTCCCGGCCGGCGCGACCAGCTGCTGCCGCCAAGCCGCCGTGCGCGCCGGCCTGAAGCTGATGTTCGAGTCGTAGGCACCGCGGCCGCGCCCGGGCGGTGGTGGCCGAGGCGGTTACGGTGAGGCGGTCCGCTGCAGGACCGAATCCGAGTCGCTGCGGCAGAGCTTGGCGAGCACAGACAGCACGGCCAGTCCTGCCGGGAGGATGCCTGCGGGCGGCACGGCCCCGGCGGCGGCGAGGTTCTCCAGCACGTTGCCGCCGCGGGAGGTGATACGCGCCATCACCGCGACGTTATCGGGCTGACCGCAGTCGTAATGGACGGCGAAGGCGCCGATGAGCGCGTCGGCAGCGACTTGGCCGTCCAGGCCGGGGACCGCATCCTCCAGCACGGGCTGCAGCACGCCGAGGACGTCGCCGAACAAGTCGTCGCCCACCATCGCCCAGAACGCGTCCACCAGGGCGCACACGCCGAGCAGGAACACCGGGCCGTCCAGGTCGGGGAACTCCGGCAGGTCTTCGTCCCAGTCCAGTCCGTGTCCGGACATCGCGGCGTCGGCAGCTTCGTTGTAGGCCAGTTCGGCCTGGGCGATGGGAGCCAGTATCTCGAGCAGCCTGCGGACCGCCGGGTGGTCCAGCCTGAGACCGTCGAAGGCGACCGCGCGAATCAGGGCGTTGGTGGCGACGCTCCAGTGCGCGGAATCGGCGGTGATCACCGTGGCGGCCGGGATCTCGGCGGTCGCCAGGCAGGGCGCGGTCCGCGCCCGGGACAAGTGGGTGCTGGCAAAGAACCGGTGGCCGAGCGAGTCCTCGGCCCATCGCGGTGCCCGGGCCGGGACCGGTTCGGTACCGCCGCACCAGGCACGGCTGGCCGCGGCTACGCCCTCGTCGCGTGCCTTGTTCTCGTCCGACAGCGCCTGCAGGCCCGCCGCGAGGGTGAGCAACGCCTGCTGCGTCGCGGCGTCAACCTGGGGCTTCTGCCCGGCCTGGCGCTGTACCTTCTTGCGGTTGCTGGCGCGGCCCACGACACCTCCCACGGTTCGGTTGGCACCGACCTTAACGGCGTAGTCCGACAAATCAGCGGGTGATCTAGCGCTCACGGCATCTGCTCGGAGATCCCGCCCCTGGGCCAGCAATAAGACACGGCCCGTGATGAGCCGGATTCACTGCCGCCCGCCGGCACGCGCATCGGTATCACCGGGCAATGTCAGGCGAGTCTGCGGGGGTGACCGGGTGGCCGAGTCAGTTGCCTAGGCCGAGCTCGCCGGCCCGCACCCCGGCCTGGAAGCGGGAGCCGACCTCGAGCGCAGCCATCAGCTCGGCGACCCGCCGCCGGTAGGTGCGCAGCGAGGTGCCCAGCCGCCGGGCGGCCGCCTCGTCGGTGAGGCCCGCGCCGAGCGCCCGCAGGATCTCCCGGGCCTCGGGAGCGAGCTCGGGGACCTCGCCGCGCAGGCAGGCGCCGAGGTCGATGGCCGCCTCCCAGGCGGCGGTGAACAGTGAATAAACCCCGCCCACCAGGACCGGGGACGTCGTCACCGTGTACTCGCGGCCGAGCGGCGACGGCTGGCCGGCCAGAATCGCCACCCGCCGGTCCAGGATGATCGTCTCGTGCGGCAGCGGCGCGGAACTGATCCGCACCTGCGCGCCCGCCGCGTCAAGCCGCCGCAGGTGCGCGCGCTGCGCCGGCGATCGTGGCGAAGTTCGTCCGCGCATGGGAGTCCGCCGATCTCGGTGCGCTGGTGGCCCTGCTGACTGGCGACGTCTTCATGTCGATGCCGCCGATGCCCTTCGAGTACGAAGGCCGGGACGTC
>JBKQQQ010000966.1:0-16675 GCA_052144275.1 Streptosporangiaceae bacterium | reverse complement strand
GAGCCTTGCTGCAGCACGACCGACGGGTCGCCGGAGGTGAGCACGCCCGCGATGGAGGTCGCCCCGGTGTCCTCGAACGCCGCGGCGGCGGTCTGCGCCACGTTGGCCTGCGCCGCCTGGAACTGGGCGTCGGCGTGGTTCAGGTACACGCGAACCTGGGACAGCCTCGACTGCGCGGCGGAAAGCTGCTGGCTGGCCTGGTCGTACTGCTCACCGACCGTGTCGAATTGCGACGTTAGCTGGTTGATCCGGCCCTGGACCTGGTCGACCGTCGGCTGCGGAGCAGCGCCGGCGCCTGAGGCGAAGACCGACAGCCCGCCCACGGCGATGAGCCCCGTCGCGATCGCGACGCTGCGGCGAAACCGGAACCCTCCAGAACCAAATCGCATACTCACCGTGCTGCCCACGCTCCTTTTCCCGCGCTCCGCCGGACGTCGGCCGGCGACTGCCGGTCACCGCCACCGAGACGGTAACGGTGGTCTGAGCCGACAGGAAATCTGACGTCACGGTAGTAAAGCGGAATGCCGCGGTTCAACCGGTTCGCGCGAATATCACGGAATTATTACGGTCACCTCAGCCCTGGCCAAGGGCGCAGATTCCGCCTGCCGACCTCGCTCGCCGAGGTCGCGCACCCGCTACGACAAGCCCGCGCACCCCGCCACGACAATCCCGCGAGGCTGGCATGCGAGGCTGGCAGGCGAGCCTGGCATGCGAGGAAAACGGCAGCCATAGTTCGTTCCGAATAACGCAAATCACTTCCGTCCCAGCGGGCGAGTTCCGTACGTTTCTGCCACTTTTCTTTTGCCGGAAAGAGGTAGCGAAAAGGGGCTACCGTGCGGGCCGGAAGCGCCGCAGTCGTAGGCTGTTGGACACGACGAACACGGAGCTGAACGCCATCGCGGCGGCGGCGATGAGCGGGTTGAGGAACCCCAGCGCGGCGAGCGGGATGGCCGCGGCGTTGTAGCCGAACGCCCAGAACAAGTTGCCCTTGATCGTGGCCAGCGTCCGCCGGGACAAGGCGATCGCGTCAGGGACGGCGAGCAGGTCGCCGCGGACCAGGGTGAGGTCGGCCGCCTGGATCGCCGCGTCGGCGCCGGTGCCCATCGCCAGGCCCAGGTCGGCCTGGGCGAGCGCGGCGGCGTCGTTGACGCCGTCGCCGGCCATCGCCACGACGCGGCCGTCGTCCTGCAGCATCTTGATCGCGTCGACCTTCCCGGTCGGCAGCACCCCGGCGATCACCTCGCTGATGCCCAGTGCGCTCGCGACGGCGCGGGCGGCGCGGTCGTTGTCGCCGGTGAGCAGCACCGGCCGCAGGCCCATGCCGCGCAGCCGCCTGACCGCCTCCGGCGAGGTGGGCTTGATCGTGTCGGCGACCACCAGCACGCCGCGGACCTGGCCGTCCCAGCCGCCGGACACCACGGTCTGCCCGGCCGCTTCGGCCGCGGCGGCGCGGGCGGCGAGTGACGCGGGGACGGTCATCGCCCATGCGGATTCCAGCCAGTCAAGGCGGCCGACCGCCACGGCTTGCTCGTTCACGGTGCCGCGGACGCCGAGCCCGGGGGTGCTGGCGAAATCCCGCACGGCGGGCAGGGCGGCGCGGAGCCGGTCCCTGGCCCCGGCCGCGATCGCCGCCGCGACCGGGTGCTCGGAGGCGTCCTCGACCGCTCCGGCCAGCCGCAGCAGCTCCTCGGGGTCTTCGCCCGGCGCGGCGGCCACGTCCGCCAGGCTCATCCGGCCCGTGGTGACGGTGCCGGTCTTGTCCAGCACGATCGTGTCGACGGCCCGGGTGGACTCCAGCGCCTCCGGTCCGGAGATCAGGATGCCGAGCTGGGCGCCCCGCCCGGTGCCGACCAGGATGGCGGTCGGAGTGGCCAGGCCCATCGCGCACGGGCAGGCGATGATCAGCACCGCGACCGCCGCGGTGAACGCCGCGCCGGCGCCCTGCCCGGCCGCCAGCCACCCGGTCAGGGTCACGGCCGCGACGACGATGACGACGGGCACGAACACCGCGGAGATCCGGTCCGCCAGCCGCTGCACCGGCGCCTTGCCGGCCTGCGCCTCGGTCACCAGCCGGGCCATCTGGGCGAGCTGGGTGTCAGCGCCCACCCGGGTGGCGCGCACGGCCAGCCGCCCGTCGGCATTCACGCACCCGCCGGTCACCGCGTCGCCGGGACCCACCTCGGTGGGCACCGGTTCCCCGGTGAGCATCAAGGTGTCCACCGCCGAGCTGCCGGAGATGACCACCCCGTCGGCGGCGATCTTTTCACCCGGCCGCACCACGAACGACTCCCCGGCCGACAGTTCCTCCACCGGGACCCGCGACTCGGTGCCGTCGCGCAGCACCGCGACATCCTTGGCGCCCAGCGACAGCAGCGCCCGCAGCGCCGCCCCCGACCGTCGCTTGGCCCGGGCCTCGAGATAGCGGCCGAGCAGGACGAGCGCCGTCACGCCGGAGGCGACCTCCAGGTAGGTGGCGCCGGCGCCGTTGCCGCGGGCCAGCCAGGCGAAGCCCATCCGCAGGCCGGCCCGGCCCGCGGTGCCCAAGAACAGCGCGTACAGCGACCACAGGTATGCGGCGGCCACCCCGGCAGAGATCAGCGTGTCCATCGTCGCCGCGCCGTGCCGGGCGTTGCGGGCGGCGGCGCGGTGGAAGGGCCAGGCCCCCCACACCGCGACGGGGGAGGCCAGCGCCAGGGCGGCCCACTGCCAGTTCCGGAACTGCAGCGGCGGGACCATCGCCAGCACCACCACCGGGATGGCCAGCGCGAGCGAGATCAGCAGCCGCCGCCGCAGCAGCGCGTCCGCCTCTGCTTGCCCCCGGGGGGTGACCCCCCGGTGACCTCTCGTCAGGGGAGATGCCATCCCCCCGGACCCCCCTGGAGGCAGCGCGGCGGTGTACCCGGCCTGCTCCACCACCGAGATCAGGTCGCCGGCGCTGACCGCGGCCGGGAAGCTCACCCGGGCGGTCTCGGTGGCGAAGTTGACCGTGGCGGTGACGCCGTCCAGCTTGTTGAGCTGCTTCTCGACCCTGGCCGCGCACGAGGCGCACGTCATTCCGCCGATCGCCAGCTCCGCCCGGCGCGGCGCGCCTCCCTGCGTCCTGGCGGAGCTCTCGCCGGTCAACGCGCTCACCCGCAGCACTCCTTTCCGTGCGCTAGTGCGTGCACCCGGATCGTTCGGCAGGAAAGATCTTTTTGGGCCGAACGACCCACGGCACCGCCTCGGCTCAACCTCGACCGGAAGCTGGGCTGTGGTCAGGACCGCACCATACCCCCGCATGGTATATGGCCGGGGGTCGGAGACCGCGCGGGCGTCTCACGTTCCGCCCCTTCCTGGCCAGGCGTCCGCAGGTCAGTGACGAAGGCCCGCGCCAAGCTCGCTGAGCTTGGCGCGGATCTGGTCAGCGTCCGGATGGTGCAGGTCATCCAGGATCGCGAGCGCCTCTTCCCACGCCGCGCGAGCCCCCTCCGGATTCCCGGCGGCGTGCCGGATGTCGCCGAGGTGGCCGAGGGTCTCGGCCACGCCCCAGCGGCTGCCGTTCTCGTGGTGCAGGTCGAGGGCCCGCTGGTAGCAGGCAGCGGCCTCGGCGTGGTGGCCGAGCTGCTGGTGGGCATACCCCAGGCTGTCCAGCGCGTTGGCCACCCCTTCGGCGTGGCCGAGGTCGCGGAACAGGTCCAGAGCCTGCCCGCAGTAGCCGAGCGCCTGCTGGTGATCCCCGAGTACGGCGTGGAACCAGCCGACCGAGTTGAGGGCCATAGCCCGGCCGGGCAGGTCACCGGCGGCCGTCCACGACTCAAGCGCCTGCTGGGCCTGGCCGAGGGCCTCGCGGTAGCGGCCCTGGTAATTCAGCATCAGGGCCAGTGCGTGCTGGGCGTAGCCCTGTCCGGCGTGGTCCCCGCGTTGAGTGTGGATGCTCAGTGCGAGCTCCAGATGGCGATAAGCATCCTCGTGGTTGCAGAGTTTTGCGCTGGCCAAGCCGAATCGCTGGTGGGCGGAGGCCTGCGCCGCCCGGTCGCCCAGCCGCTGCGTGGCGGCGAGGGCGATCTGCTCGGTGACAGCCCAGTCGTGCCAGCGGCCCTGCGTGTCCAGGAACCGTGACAGCGCCCACGCGAGCTGCCACACATGGGTATCGAAGCCCGCCTCAAGCGCCCGCGCGGCGGCGGCCATCAGCACCCGGTCCTCGGCCCCGAACCAGGCCAGGGCCTGCCCGGCGGCACCGATGTGCTCCGGCTCCGCGCCCGGCTGGGGCGCGGCCAGCGTGACCGGCCTGCGGGCGGGATGCAGCTGCAGCGCCGCGGAGTGGGCCGTGTGCAGGTAATGATCGAGCATCCGGCCGGTGGCCGCACGCCGCTCGGCCTCGCCGTCGGCCGACTGCGTCAGCTCGGCGGCGTAGGCGCGGAGCAGGTCGTGGCACCAGAACCGGCCGGGGGCGTGCTCGGTCAGCAGGTGGGCCCTGGTCAGCTCGCCGAGCCTGCGGCGTCCTTCGGCCAGCGGCAGGGCGGCCAGGCTGGCCGCGGCGGCGGCGCTGATGTCAGGGCCGGGGTGCAGCCCGAGCAGCCGGAACAGCCGCGCCGCGGGAGCGTCGAGCTGATCGTAGGACCAGGACAGAACGGCCCGCACGTTCGCGGCCGCGTGCCCGGCGTCCAGCGCGTCCAGGCGCCTGCGGGCATCGCGCAGATCGGCGGTCAGTGCGGCGAGCGAGAGCCCCGGCTGGCTGGCGGTGCGAGCGGCGGCGATGCTCAGCGCCAGGGGCAGCCGCGCGCACAGCTGGATCAGCTCAGCTGTGGCGCGGGGCTCGCCGGCCACCCGTTCGGGGCCTAGATGCCGGCTCAGCAGTTCCTGTCCCTCGGCGTCGGTGAGCACGCCCAGGGTGAGCGGGGCCGCCCCCTCGGCGGCCACCAGGCTGGTGAGCTGGCTCCGGCTGGTGACGATCACCAGGCAGCCCGGGCCGGCCGGCAGCAGCGGGCGGACCTGATCGACGTCCCGCGCGTTATCCAGCAGCACCAGCATCCGCTGGCCGGCCAGGAGGCTGCGGTACAAGCCCGCCTGCGCGTCCAGGCTGGCCGGAACCCTGGCCGCGGGCACGGCCAGGGCATCCAGGAAGAGCCGGATGGCCTCGACCGGGGCCATCGGCGGCCCGGCCGGATCGAAGCCGCGCAGGTTCACGTACAGCTGCCCGTCCGGGAACCGTTCGGCTACCTGGTGCGCGAAATGCAGGGCCAGGGTGGTCTTGCCGACCCCGGCCGTCCCGTCGATGACCGAGATCACCGTTCCGTGGCTCGCCTCGGCGGCCTCGGCGGCCAGCGCGGCGAGCACCTTGAGCGCCTCGGCCCGGCCGGTGAAATGCCGCGTGGCCGCGGGCAGGTGCCTGGGCACCACATGCTCGCGCGCGGCTGCCGGGTCGCCGCGGCCTGGGGCAGCCGGGCTGATGAGCGCCGCCGGCCCGGAGCCGGACGGCTCGCCGTCGGCGGCGAGCAGGAGGTCACTGTCGGCCGCCAGGATGCGCTGGTGCAGGAGCCTGAGCTCGGGGCCGGGATCGATGCCGAGTTCGTCGGCCAGGACGCGCCGCACGTCCTGGTAGGCGGCGAGGGCGTCGGCGGGCCGGCCGCTGCGGTACAAGCTCAGCATCAGCTGCGCGTGGAATTGCTCCTGCAACGGATGAGCCATGACCAGCTGGCGCAGTTCCGCCACGACCTCGCCGTGCCGGCCCAGGTGCAGATCGGCGTCGACCCGCGCGGCCAGCGCTTGCCGCCGCTGGTCTTCGATGGGGGCAGCCTCGCGGTCCCGCAGCAGCTGCGAGGGCACGTCGGCGAGCGGGTCGCCCCGCCACAACCCGAGCGCCTCCCGCAGCAGGCGGGCGGCCTGCGCCCAGGTTCCGGCCGCGGCGGCCGCATGGCCGCGCGCGGCGAGGACGTTGAACTCGCGGACGTCGAACGTGCCGTCGTCGACCCTGATCAGGTAACCAGGTGGCCGCGTCTCGACCAGGCCAGCACCGGACGGGCCCAGCGTCGAGCGGAGGCGCTGAACCGCGCTGTGCAGCGCGCCCCGTGCCCCCGCCGGCGGCTGGCCGTCCCACAGCACCTCGGCGAGAGCGTCCAGGCCGACCACCCGCCCGGCGCTCAGCAGCAGCGCCGCCAGCAGCACACGCTGCCGGGGCGCCGACACGGGCACGTACCGCGTGCCGTCACGGACGACTAGTGGCCCGAGCAGCCCGAAGTCCACGCCCAGCACCTCTTCCCAGCAATCTGCGTGCTGTGGTGGCGACGCCAGCGGATCGCGGTCACACCGCGGACACGAACGCAGCGTGCCCGGCGCGGTGAGCCATCAGTGAGCCACGGCTCTGGTCCTGACGGCGGTTCGTGATCTTTCGCTGGCATCGTGACGATGCTATTCCCGCCAAGCCGGTGAGGTCATCGCTGCCGCGGCTTCGCGCCTTCAGCGGATCGGAGGGGCTCGTGCAGCAATGACCTTCTCAGGAATCGACACGCTCTACGAGCTGGCTGCTGCCTACTCCAGCCGGATGGCCGGGATTCCCGCCGATCCTGCGCTCCAGCCTGACCAAGAACTGATGCGCATGCAGGAGTGGCCGCAGCGCAGCTACCTTGAGCTGCCAGCACTGCCCGCGTCCGTGCGCCCCGCCCGGCTGTATGCCAAGAACATCCTCTACCTGTGGCGCATGGCAGCCCTCGCCGACACGGTAGAACTGCTTGTCTCCGAGATCATCACCAACGCGGTACGCACATCCACCCGTATCGCGCACCAGCAGCGTGAGACCGGGCAGGAACCGCGCGCGCTGCGGATGCGATTCTGGCTCACCTCGGACGGGCATAGCGTCCTGATCCAGGTATGGGACAGCGATCATCACCGTCCCATACGTCAGAACGTCGGGCCAGACGCCGAGGCCGGGCGGGGACTGCTGCTCGTCGAGACCCTCAGCACGCAGTGGGGTTGCTACGCGGCGGACGGGCAGGGCGGGAAGGTGGTCTGGGCCGTGTGCGCTCGCACCCGGTCAGGTTAGCCGCGGGTGATGGTGATCACGGTCCACGCGCCCAGGTGGATGCGGTCGCCGTCCCGCAATGGCACCTCTTCGCCTGGTGGGACGTCTTTACCGTTGACCATGATGCCGTTCGGCGAGCCAGGATCGACGACGGACCAGTTTCGGTCTGGCCCGGCGATCAGCACGGCGTGCAGCCGCGACACCCCCGGATCGGTGGGCGGGCCGGTCAGGTCGATCTCCGGCTCAATGCGGCGAGACACGCTGCGCCGCCCGATGCGGACCTCGGTCCCGGAGAGCCGGAACCGCCGTTCGGGGACGTGGGCTGGAAAGCTGATCGACGCGGCGTCCTGATCGCTCACCGCCCGCACACTGTCGTAGTAGGCACGATCCGCGGCCACCACTGCCGTCCAGGTTCCTGCCGCGGCCGCCGCGGCCGACGGGGGTGTTCCGGCTGGCAGCTGCGGCGCGGGTGAGTCCGGCGGAACCGTCAGCGGTAGTGTCGCTGCGGCTCGCGATGCCACGGGCGTTGCGGGCATCTCGCCGTCAGGGATGGCCGCTCCCCGCCCGTCGGCGCCGGCCGGCACCGCGGTCACGGTGCGTTGGCCACCCGGTCCGGCAGTCGCGACGACGGATGCCTGGGTAGGTGGACGGGCCGGCCCAGAGGAATCGTAAGGCTCAACGCCGAGCGCCTCCCGCAGCGCGTCGGCGAAGGCGCCGCAACTGCCGTACCGGTCTTCCGGCGCCTTCGCCAGCCCCCTGGCCAGCACCTGGTCCACGGCAGCCGGCAAGTCTGGTCGCACCGAGGTCAGCCGTGGCGGCGGCGCGAACAGATGCGCGTAAAGCGCCGCCATCGGCTCTTCGCGCTCGAATGGCCGCGAGCCACTCAGCAGCGTGTACGCCACGCACGCGAGAGCGTACTGATCCGCGCGACCGTCCACGGGCCGGCCGTTGATCTGCTCCGGCGCCGCGTAGTCAGGGGTGCCCAGGAACTGCCCGGCCCTGGTCGGCCCGCCCAGCGACCATACGCCCCTGGCCAGCCCGAAATCCGACAGGTACACGTGCTCCGGCCGGCCAGGACCCACGTCCACCAGCATGTTCGCGGGCTTGACGTCACGGTGTACCAACCCGGCACCATGCGCGGCATCTAGCGCCGACGCTACCGGGGAGATGAACGCGGCCGCCCGCCGCGACCGCAGACTGCCCTCCCGCCCCACCACCACCCGCAGGTCATCGCCAGCCACGAAACGCATCGCGATGAACAGGACGCCGCCCGCCTCGCCGGCCTCGTAAAGCGGGATGATGTGCGGATGGTCCACCGCTGCGACCGCCCGCGCCTCCCGCGCAAACCGTCGATGGACCCCCTCATCCCCTGTCAGCAGCTTCAGCGCCACCACCCGGCCCAGCCGCTCGTCACGCGCGCGGAAAACCGCCGCCGTCCCGCCCACGCCGACCAGTCTCTCCAACAGATACCCAGCCACCCGGGAACCAGGAGCAAGCCCGGTCAGCAAACCACCTAGCTGCGCAGGGGAATCTGCGGCCACCATCCCTCCTCCCGGCAGCTATCACACTCATCCTAGTTTGACAGCAGGCCCGGCCGGCACGCCCGCCTCGGCTGGGTCCGTTAGAGTGCGCCAGGGCTCGGTGGGCTCCCTTTCCGCCCTGCACCACGGACTGACCGGGGGACTGCCAGATGGAACCTGCCGCAACGATGTCCGCTCCGCCGGCATCCACGCTCGAGCGCGAGCCGGCGGCAGTGCGGGCGCGCCGCTTGGCCGCCGCGCGCCGGCGGGCCACCGCTCTGCTCGCGGGGGTAACGGTTCTGTTCGTGGCCGTGACTGCGGTCGGCGTCCACGGGACCCTCCTCGGCTACGTGCAGGCCGGCGCCGAGGCGGCCATGGTCGGAGGCGTTGCCGACTGGTTCGCGGTGACGGCCCTCTTCCGCCGTCCCCTGGGCCTGCCGATACCGCATACCGCGCTGCTCGTCGAGCGCAAAGATCAGTTCGCCGCCACTCTCGGCCAGTTCGTCCAGGAGAACTTCCTCAACGCCGATGTTCTTGCCGAGCGGATCCGCTCGGCTCGCCTCGTTCCCCGCCTGGCCGCCTGGCTGGCCGACGAGGCCAACGCCGCCCGTTTCGCCGGTCACGCCGCGGATCTGGCGGTCACGGTGGCCGAGGCCCTCCGCGATGAGGATGTCCAGCGCGTGCTCACCGCCGAACTGACCCGGGCGGTAGATGCCGTCGAGGTGGCGCCGCTGGCTGGGCAAGCCCTGCGGGTCATCATCGCGGGAGGCCACCATGCCGAGCTATTCAACATCATCCTGTCCGGCGCCGACCGCTATCTCGCCGACCATTACGCGGAGCTTCGTGAGCTGTTCCAGGCCGAGTCACCCCGCTGGGTGCCTGACGCGGTTTACCGGCGGGTCTTCGACCGCCTGTACGCCCGCCTGCGCCAGCGGCTGGTGGCGATGGCCGCCGATCCCGACGACGAGGCCCGGCATCAGTTCGAGGAGTGGATCGCCGGGCTCCCCGACCGCCTCGAGACATCTCCGGAGCTGCGCGAGCGCGGGGAGCGCGTCAAGCGCGATGTCCTGGGAAGCGCCGTGCTACGGGACTGGTCCTCGTCGCTGTGGCAGAAGGCCAAGGACGCATTGCGTACCCAGGCGGCCGACCCAGAATCTGAGCTGCGCCGTCGGCTGGCCGATGCGCTGGCATCGGCCGGTCGCCGCCTCGCGTCAGACCGCCGTCTCCATGAGGGCCTCGAGCGTGTGGTCGAGTCAGGAGCCAGGGCACTCGCGGATCAGTTCCACGACGAGCTCGCAGGCCTTGTCACGGGGACTATCGAGCGGTGGGACGCCGCCGAGACGTCCAGCCAGCTGGAACTGCTCCTAGGCCGCGATCTGCAGTTCATCCGCATCAACGGCACGGTGGTAGGGGCGGGCGTGGGGCTGGCCTTGCACGCCATAGCCCTCGCTCTGGCCTGATGGTGGTGCCGCTGCCGGCGAGCCGGCTTGCCAGCCTGGGTGCCGGATCGCTCCGATACCGTGCACCTATGACATCTTCGACGTCTGACACATCGATCACGGCAGGCGACGTCGCGGGGGTCATCCTCCGCGCTGCCCTGGCCGGGACGATGATCGCGCATGGCGTGCGGCACGCACGCACACTGGAAGGCACGGCAGGCTGGTTCGGCTCGATCGGCTTCGACAAGCCGGAATTGCAGGCCAAGGCGAGCGCGGCCGTCGAGATCGGCAGCGGGGCGGCACTGGCACTCGGCCTGGCGACGCCGCTCAGCGCGTCCGCCGTCGTCGGGACCATGAGTGTGGCCTATATGTCCGTGCACCGGCCCAACGGCTATTTCGTCATCAAGGAAGGCTGGGAGTACGTCGGCTTCATCAGTGCCGCGAGCCTCGCTGCCTCTGCCCTCGGAGGCGGGCGGCTGAGCGTCGACCGGCTGCTGGGCCTGCACACGGCCGGCACGCCGTTGACGCGCGCGGCCGTCACCGCGGCTGTCGGTGTAGTCGGCGCCGCGGTCCAGCTGGCGCTGTTCTGGCGCAGCCCCGGGCGCGCCTCGCGCCAGGGAGCCTAGGCGTGCAGGCGCCCAGATCCCGGCCCAGCTTGCCGCGACCGCGACACGGCATTTCGCCGATGTTGCCCCGGCGAAGCTTCCTGGAGATCGCCGGAAGCGCTTGCAGGCCGAGCCGGCGCGTTAGCGGGTACCTGTGATGTAGTCGGTCAATGCGGCTCGCTCGGTCTCGAGCTCGTCGATACGGTTCTTCACTACGTCGCCGATGCTCACGATCCCGCGCAAGGTGCCGTCAGCCACGACCGGTGCGTGCCTCACCCGGTGCTCGGTCATCATGCGCATGACGTCCTCGAGCGAGGTCTGTGGCGTGACCGTGCGCACCTCGGCCGTGTAGATAGCCGTGACCTCCTCAGACATCACCGCGGCGCCTCGCTTAGCCAGCGCACGGACGATGTCCCGCTCACTGACGATCCCGTCAACCGAGGTGCCGTCGTGAGAGACGACGACGGCACCGATCCGGTGTTCGGCGAGCACCGCGAGAAGGCCCCGCACCCTCGTGTCCGGGGTGATGGTAACGACCTGCGTGCCCTTGACACGAAGTACATCGCTGATACGCATTCGGTCCTCCCAGGCACCGGTGCGGGATTGATCGTGTGCCGTCGGCGCCCCTCCAGGCTATTACTTTGGCCTGCGGTTGCCAGGTGGGTGACCGGCGGGAGATCCCAGGTCACTGGCCGGGGTCGGTATGGCGACCCGCAGAACAGCGGGCGCGCCGAGGTTAATGAGGAGCGCCGGATCGCCAGCACTGCCAGTGTGCCCGCGCTCCCGGTCCCCGATTGATGCTCCCCTGTAACGGAACTTGACTAGCGTAAATCGCGCCACATTTGATTCCTATTACTTCGACTCCTGTGATGAGATGAACGAGCGGGAACGTGTCCGGCTCGAGCGAATGTCGACAGGGCTTTAGCTGTCATTTACTCTGGTAATCAGGCGTAATTCAGGCCAGTGTCTACCGTTGCGGGGGTAGCAGTGGAGTCAGATGATGCTTTCCAGGAGTTCGGCCGGGAGATCGCAAGCGACCCAATCAGTGTTCTGCTGGCGAAGTGGCGGCGGGACGCTTTCATCGCGGACCTGGAACGGCTGCCCGATGTCGCCGAGGTGATCCCGTCGGGCAGCCTCGCCCGCGGCACTCAGATCGGGCCTGTTCATGACGTTGACCTGATTGTCGTGTTCAACTCATCAGAACATCCGGACTACGGTCACGGAAGTGAATCCGCCCAGGCGGCAATGGATCATCTGGAAAGGAGCCTGCTGGAGGCGCGGCACCCGTGGCAAGGCGCCGAACGTAGCTTGCTGACGGAGACCGAGCAGCGCAGGCACGTGGTGACGTGCTCCGGCGTCTCAACCGGCCCGTTCGAGGACATCATCCCCTCGGCCCCGCCGGTGGATGTGATGCCCGCTGTCCGGAAGGACGGGCATCTGCGGGTCCCCGAGGACGGGGACAGCTGGATCGACGTCGACCCCGAGAAGTTCATGCGTCTGGTCGAGGAGCGGCAGCGTGAATGGAAGTACTTCACGGAAGTAATCAAGATGGTCAAGGCCTGGGCCGAGCACAATCACCTGGACATCAAGAACCTCGCGGTCGAGGTGATGGTACTCAAATACTGCCCGCGGCCGCGCTTTTTCCAGACCCTGGCGTGCGGTGAGGCGCTCGCCCAGTTCTTCGAGAACGCCGCGAGGGCACACATCACCAGCCTCAAGGACCCGGCCGGATGGTGCGGCGAAATCGACCCGGGCATGAACTATACGGCGCTGCAAAGTGCCCTGGGAAAGGCCGCGGGACTGGCCCGTCAGGCGATGAACGCCGAGTATGCCCTGGTGAGCTGGTTTTACGCGGCCGAAGGCGTCCCCGACCCCGACGACTTGTGGGGAAAGCTGTTCGGGCGCAAATACCCGAAGGCCAAGGAGCGGTTCTGGCACGCGCAGGTGTATGAGCCGTGGTTCCTGCGAGGCCAGGCGGAACGGGCAGCACAGGCCAGCTGGGATGGCCCGGAAGCGACGCGTCCCGGCCCGCCAAGGCCGGACGGGCCAGATAACCCGGATCCGACGGGGCCGGACGGGCCGGATAAACCACCGCCGGACGGACCTGGCGGCCGGGGGCCACGGGGGCCCGAGCCACCCGGTGGCGGAGCGGCGCCTGGCCCGGGCACGCGCGGATCGCCCCAGGCCCCTCGCCACCAACCGCCTGGTCCGCGGCAGGAACCGACGACCACGCCAGACGGGCCGAGTACCGGCCCATGGCCGGAGGTCTTCGGGCCGGGTGTCGGACCGGTCACCGTCCCGCTCACCTTCGGATGAGCGCGGCGCCATCAGGCCCGCTGTCGGCAGGACAGGAGCAGGCGCTTAAGTCGCTCGACAATATCGCCCGGCGGAGTCGCGGCGCGCTGACTGTGGACCTGAACTATGACCGGCACCCGGATGTTCTGTATGTCCGGAGCTACCTCTCGTCGGCCAGCCTGGCCTCCTCCAAACAGGGGATCACGCTCGAGGAATGGGAACCGATCGACCTTCAGATCTACGATGATTTCCCATACGTGCCGCCGATTGCCTCGGCCGGCCGCGACAATTTTCCGGAATTGCCCCATCAGCCCAGGGGCTCCGGTTTCTGTGTCCGTGTCACGCCTAACAACTGGGATCCCGGAGCCGGGATGCCCGGGTTCATGCAGGCGGTCATCGGCGTTTATCAGCGTATTGCCCTCGGCACTCTGGAAGGGCACTTGCAGCCTTGGCGGCCGCCGGGTGGTTATCCTGAGGAAGGCTGCGTTGTGGTCAGAGCGGACCTGCCGGCCGCCGGACGTACCGAGGCAGGGACTTTCCTCCGGTGGGCGGCCGGTACGCGAGCTGACGGCAACCGCATCGATATCGTCGAATGGCTCGACTTCAGTGATGCCGACGGCCCGGTCGAGGACCTGACCCAGGTTCTGGGCCGGGAACTTGCGCGGATTCGTGCGCAAGCAGCCGACGCCTTCCTAGTACCGGCGGTTATCACCGCCACGCCGATTGCCCTTGAGTACTCTGACTCCTGGCTGGATCTGCTGTTCCGGATCAAGGAGCAAGGAGTCGACCGCGAGCAGATCCTCGCGCATCTCGCTTGCGCCATGTCGGTCAACCGGAACTGTGGCGACCGGCAGCAGTCCGGGGAAGGGAATCCGTCCGGGGAAGAGGACGAGGAAGAGAAGCCAGGTGTACTGCTCTTCCGCGTGGCCGCGGACACTCCCTCTGCCGAAGCGGACCCAGATGCCCGGTTCGCGGCAGCGAAATTGGCGCCGGCTGAGGTCGACATCATCTCGGATGTATGTTCGGAGCTAAGCAACGACGAATCGCTGGAACAGATACGGGAAGAGTTGCTGGCACGCGCCCCTGTCTCTTGGGTACAGGTCTACGACGGCCGCCCTGAATCGGTACGGCGGAGGGCGACCGGGCGGCCGGTGGAGAAACTGGCCGGGACCAGCATCCTGGTTCTGGGCTGCGGCGCCCTAGGGGCGCCGATCGCCGAACACTGCGTGCGGGCCGGCGCGGCTCACGTGCATCTCGTAGACTCGGCCGCGGTGAACCCGGGCATCTTGGTGCGGCAACCTTACGAAGACGCGGACATCGGAAAGCTCAAGAGTGACGTACTCGCCCGCCGCCTCCTCCGAATCAGCCCGGGTACCGAGGTAACCGCGTCGGCCGCCGACATTCTTTCCTCCGAGATTCTCAAGGCGGAGCGCCTAGCTCAGTACCATCTGGTCATCGACGCGACTGCGAATCGCTCGGTAGCGGCCAAAATTGAACGGTCGCAGCGGGATAAGCACGACGGGTGGCCGACGCTGGTTACCGTCGCGATCAGCCAGCGAGCGACGCGGGGAGTCGCCGCGGTGACCCCAGGCGGTACCGTCGGGGCCGGAATTGACCTGCTGCGCAGGCTGGGGCTCAAAACCTGCGGGAATAGCGCGCTGAGGGACGTCTATACAGAGTTTTTCCCGCCGCGCGCCCAGCGGGTGAACTTCCGGCCGGAACCTGGCTGTTCAGACACTACTTTCATCGGCTCGACCACCGACGTCGGCGCTCTTGCGGCCCAGCTTCTGGACAGTGCTCTCGCCCGCCTGGGCCCGTTGTCCGGTGCGGCCGATACCGGGCTGGCACAGCGATCGCTGAGCATCGTGCGCGTCGGATGCGGCGACGAACAGAAACCGGGCCGCGTCGTGCTCGACCTGGCCCATGACCGCATTGTGATGGACCACCGCGGCGTGTACGAGATACGACTCGACGAGAGCGCAATGGAAGCCATCCGCGGGCACATCAGAGCGTCGGCGAACGGTACCAGGCCGGGCGCGGGCCACACCGGTGGCCTCCTGCTCGGCCAGTTCGATGATGCCTGCCAGATCGCCTGGGTGTCGGAAGCAACAGGACTGCCTCCCGATAGCACCGCAAATCCGCTGCGGATAAGACTGGACGTACCGGACGTCCGCGCCCGCTTGCACGACCGCGACAGCCGTACCGGAGGGATGCTCACCCTGATCGGTTTCTGGCACACCCATCTGGGCGGCTCAGTCATCCCCAGCTACGTCGACCAGAAAACCATGCGGGACCTCGTCGGCAGCCCAGAGTGGCATTCAGCGAAGATGCTGCTCCTTATCCTGGGCGTGCCCGAGGACGGATCCGTCGGCGAGCTGCCGTCGCCGTGGGCGCCGGGTATTCACGCGGAAGTCTTCGCTATCTGACCCGCGTTCGCGAAGGGTGCCGCTTCGCGCTGAAGCAGGAGATGATCGGCGACGTGGGCCAAGCGGAGCAGGAAGAACCCGGCACCCCCGCCGTGCTGCGCGACCGGGCAGCCGCGGTGCTCCACGGCAACGACGCGGGCAGCTGGACGAAGGCGTCACCGCATCTGTACCCGCACCAGTGGAGCTGGGACAGCGCTTTCAACGCAATCGGATGGGCGCACCTGGACGTCCGGCGGGCCATGGCGGAGCTCGAGGAGCTGTTCGCGGCGCAGTGGTCGACGGGCATGGTGCCGCACATCGTGTTCCGGGCGGGCCCGGACGAGCCTTACTTTCCCGGGCCGGAGTGGTGGGACTGCGCCATCGCGCCGGCGGCGCCAGCGCTCCCGGTACAGACGACCGGGATCTGCCAGCCACCGGTGCATGCCCTGGCGCTGCAGCGGATCTGGCAGCTGACGCCGGAAGCGCAGCGGCCGGAGATCCGCGCGCGCTTGCAGGCGCTCTATCCGCGGCTGGTCAGATGGCATCGCTATCTCGCCACGCAGCGCGACCCCGAGGGATCGGGACTGATCACCGTCTACCACCCATGGGAGGGCACGGACAACTCCCCGCGCTGGGACCGCGCCCTGGCGCGCATCGAGGCGGCCAAGCCCGGCCCGTATACCCGCCTGGACACCAGTCAGGTAGGAGATCCGTCGCAGCGGCCCACCGACTGGGACTACGACCGGTACCTCTGGCTGGTCGGCCTGCTGAGGAAATACCGGTACGACGACGCGCAGATCTACCGCCAGTACCCGTTCCTGATCAAGGACGTGTTCTTCAGCGCCGTCCTCGTCGCGGCGAACACCGCGCTCCTCGACCTGGCCGGCGTGGCCGGGGCCCGCGACGGGGACCGCGGGCAGCTGGCCTTCTGGCTGGACCGTGGCCGCGAGGGGCTGGCGCGCTGCTTCGACGCTGAATCCGGCCTCTGCCTCGACTACGACGTCCGCGCCGGGGAGCAAATCCGGCTGCGGACGTTCGCGGGTTTCGCGCCGCTCTTCGCGCGGACCGCAGATGCCGGCCAGCGCGCTGCCCAGATGCGCCTGCTCGACTCCGGGGACTTCTGCGGCAACCCGCGGTTGCGATGGCGCCTGCTGCCGAGCACGAGCCCGGCCGAGCCGGCGTTCGAGCCGCACAACTACTGGCGTGGCCCGGTCTGGCCGGTCATCAACTGGCTGCTGTGGCACTCGCTGAGCCAGCTCGGCTACTCCGGCCGCGCGGACGAGCTCCGCCGTGACTCACTCGGCCAGATCGCCACAGCCGGGGAGTTCGCCGAGTATTTCGAGCCGTTCACCGGGAAGCCGCTCGGCTCGCCGCAGCAGTCCTGGACGGCCGCCGTCGCCCTGGACTGGTCGGC
>JBKQQQ010000965.1:0-9336 GCA_052144275.1 Streptosporangiaceae bacterium | reverse complement strand
GCCAACAACGACGGACAGCTCGGCAACGGCACCACGGCAAGCTCGGACGTCCCAGTGACCGTCCACGTGCCGGCTGGCGTGAAGTTCGCCAAGGTCAGCTCAGGCGGCTACACGACCTACGCAATTGACGGCTCGGGCAGGCTGTGGGCCTGGGGCGGCAACCAGAACGGGCAGCTCGGGACCGGCAGCAGCGCCCGCAGGGAAACCGAGCCGGTCGACGTCGGCATCCACCTGGCACAAGTCTCATCAACCGCAAGCAACGTCGCAGGGCTCGCCCAGCGCTAGCACAGCAGCCGGAAAGCTCACGACTGCCGTGGGCAATCCCGGTCCGAACGAGACACTGGCCGCAACCACGGTCGAACAGGATGTCCTCACCATTACCCCGACGCTCTAAGCTGCTCCCAAAGCGCGATCGCAAACACCTATCCGATGTCCATGGCGAGCTGAGACCGAGCACCGATCTGGCGGCGTGGCCGGTTGAACGGGCCGCGCCGCCGCATGATCCCAGGCTAGTCGCTTCGCTCGCGGGCGCTACGCGCAAAAGCCCAGATCTCCAGATCACGGCTATCAGCCACCTGCTGGCTGCCATGGCGGCCATGCACGGCATCATCAGCGCCCGCGACCGCCACAACCAGGCGAACGCCGACAGAATGTCTACGGCGCGGGCAAGACGACGATGGTGGTGCGGATCCTGGCCACACAGCTGCGGCCCAGCGGCGGCAGCGCGCTGGTCGGCGGGCTCGATGTGGTGCGGGATGCCCGGCGGGTGCGGCGGCTGATCGGCCTGACCGGCCAGTACGCGTCGGTGGACGACGACCTGACCGGCGCCGAGAACCTGGTGCTGATCGGGCAGTTGCTGGACCTGCGCCGCGGCCAGGGCACGGGCCGCCGAACTGCTGGCCCGGTTCGGGCTGGCGGACGTCGCCGGGCGGCGGGTCGCGACCTATTCAGGGGAATGCGGCGGCGCCTGGACCTGGCCGCGAGCCTGGTCAGAGACCCGGCCGTGGTCTTCCTGGATGAGCCGACCACCGGCCTGGGCCCAGTACGGCGGGAGGAGGTGTGGCGGATGATCCGGTCTCTGGCCGACGACGGGGTCACCGTGCTGCTGACCACCCAGTACCTGGACGAGGCAGACGCGCTGGCCGACCGCATCTACGACATCGACCGCGGGAAGGTCATCGCCGAGGGCACCCCCGGCCGACCTCAAACGGGTGATCAAACGGGCAGGCGGTCGCGGTGCGGCCCGCCGATCCCGCACGGGCCGGTGAGGCCGCCGCCATCCTCGCCGCAGTGACCGGCCGCCAGCCCGTCCCCGCCCGGAGCGGCGAGCTGACCGCGCCCATCGATGGTGATGCCGCCTTCGCCGAGGTAGTCCGCCGTCTGGAGCAGGTGGCCATCGCGGTGACCGAGCTGTCACTGCGGCTGCCCAGCCTGGACGAGGTGTTCGCCACCCTCACCGGCCGCCCCGCAGACGGCGAGACAGCGGAGGAAGCGGCATGACCACCGTGACGACCACCCTGGCGCCCGGACGGCAAGGAACCGAGACGGCGCACCACCGCCCGGTCGGCGTAATAAGGCACAGCCTGGTGCTGGCGCGGCGCGGCCTGATCAGGATCCGGCGCACCCCGGAAGGCCTCGCGGACGCGACCATCGCCCCGGTGTTCTTCCTGGTGATGTGCTACTACCTGTTAGGCGGCGGTCGCCGCCTCCCGGCACGCCTACTGCAGCAGGTCTTCCAGGCCGCGATGGCGGTCTGCGATCAGCGCCGCGACGCGTTCCTGTTCCCGTTCCCGTTCCCGGCCCACGAAGCTGGACAGCGGCATCCGCAGGTTCCCCCGGCGCGATCCCGCGGGCAGCGGCAGCAACCAGTCCCCGCGCAGCACGGCCAGATGCGCTTGCCGCAGCTCCCAGCCAGGATCGGTGCCAAGTTCCACAGCCAGCAACTGGCGGAACTCTTAGACCGCCAGCGCTTCAGCGCCCCCGAGCCGCTGCTGCGGTTCGGCCAGGCCGAGCCGGTGCCCGTGGTCCCCCTGGGGCCGCGCGGCTCGGAGGCCTCGGTCCGCGGCATTGCCAGCACGCTCGGGCAGTCCCCGGGAATCGGTGCGGTGCTGCTCGCCAATCACGGGCTGCTGGCGTTCGGCGGGGCCGCCGGTACGCGCCATGCCGAGCTGCCCGGCGTCACTGGGATGGATCAGACCGGGTTGGTGTGCGCGAGCTCGTCCAGCCACTTGGCGTTGGCGGACCGGGTGTGAATCTGCGTGGGCAGCCGGAACGTGGACAGCAGGACCACCTGTTCAGCCGCCAGATTGTCCGGCTGGAGGTAGCTCTTGAGGTAGTCGGGCAGGGCGTACTCGAGCCAGCCCAAGTCGGCGAGCGTCGAGGAGTGGAACTCCAGCCGCCCGGACGGGGTGAGGAAACCCCGGCGCACCGTCCCGTCCACCTGCACCCCCACCGGGCGGCGGCCCTCGGCGTCCGGTGAGGGTGCGCCCATAGGCACACTATTTGGACTCAGGTTCGCGTCGAGGACCTGTTGGCCAGGTGGCAGGCGGAGCGCCTCAAGCGCGCCTCATCGCGGCTCTCCAACGGCGAGCGGGTCACGGCCACCCGGGCTACAATGCAGGCGCGAACCGCAAGGTGTGGCCTGTGCCACAAGGCGGAGGGTGCTTGCAGTGACGGCAACCGTGAGGCTCTCGCGAAAGGGCTGGGGGTCAAGCCACTCGAGTCACGCCCGAGTGTGGAAGGTCGAAGTCGACGGGATTGTGGTCGAGTCGATCTCCAATGAAGAGACAGTCGAGCTAGCCGTTGAACCGGGGCGTCATACCCTCCGCGTGAGGTCCATGCGATTCCTCTTCAGTCCCGAGAAGCCCTTCGATGCCGTCGAGGGGCGGGGTGTCGGGTTCTCGTGCCACCCGCGGTCACTGAGTCCGCTCAATCATTACGCGGTGGCTCGTCTGGCTGCTCGCCTCCCTGGTCAAGCACGACCTGTGGATCGACCTCAAGCCCGAAGCCGACAACGGCTAGCGATCAAGGCCGATGAGAGAGCGTCGCCACCGAGATGCTCCTCGATCCCGACGTGATGGTGATCCGCGACGGGATCATCCTCTACGCGCAGCCCGGCGCGCTGCCGGAGCCAGCGCTGGAGCAACTGATCGCCAAGGCCCGCGAGCTCGACATGGACGAGGTCCGGGGGTGCATGAGCCTTCCGGATTCACCGGCCGGCAATCGGCCAGGCAGACTTCAGCTGCGATGCGGTCCTCTTCCCGTACGCAAACATGAAGATGGGCGGTATGGCCGCCGTAGCGGGTCGGGGCCCGCGGCTGCGTCCCGGCCGAGGGCTGGCAGGCCATTTACTATACCCCTACGGGTATAGTGGGCCCATGAGGCCGGGAGGCCGCTCGCTGGCGGATCACCGGCGGCTGCCTACCGGGGCAAAGGGGGCTGGCATGAGCGCAGCCGGTGCAGGGCAGGGTGTTTCCTCTATGGCGGCGGCGGGGCTGCCGACGTCGCCGCTGCTTGAGCGGGTCCGCCGGGGCGTCATCGGTGAGGGTGAGCTGCTGGACGGGCCGTTCGGGCCCCGGCGGGTGACCTATGCCGACTACACGGCGTCCGGGAGGTCGCTGGACTTCATCGAGGATTTCATCCGCGACAGGGTGCTGCCGCGGTACGCGAACACGCACACCGAGAGTTCGGGGACCGGCCTGGCGACGGGCCGGCTGCGGGAGGATGCGCGGCGGATGATCCATGACGCTGTCGGCGGGACCGGGGATGACCTGGTCATCTTCTGCGGATCGGGGGCGACTGCGGCGGTCAGCAAGCTGATCGGCATCCTGGAGATGCGTATCCCGGCCGGGCTGGACGAGCGGTACCAGCTGTCGGCGCGCGTCCCGGAAGCGGAGCGGCCGGTGGTGTTCGTCGGCCCCTATGAGCATCATTCCAACGAGCTGCCCTGGCGGGAGTCGATCGCCGACGTGGTGGTCATCCCCGAAGACGCCGACGGCCATATCGACCTGGCCGACCTGCGCGAGCAGCTGATCCGGTTCGCCGGCCGGCCGTTGCGCATCGGCAGTTTCTCTGCCGCCTCCAATGTCACCGGCATACTCACCGATACCAGTGCGGTCGCCAGCCTGCTGCATGCCCACGGTGCGCTGTCTTTCTGGGATTACGCCGCTGCCGGGCCGTACGTTCCGGTCTGCGTGGCCGCGTCCGCGCCCGGCGCGGGCGACCACAAGGACGCGGTATTCCTCTCACCGCACAAGTTCCCCGGCGGCCCGCAGACGCCGGGCGTCCTGGTCGTCCACCGCGACCTAGTCCGCAACACCGTGCCTACTGTGCCCGGCGGCGGCACGGTCGCGTTCGTGGACCCGGCCGGCCATCGTTACCTCGACGACCCTGTCGCGCGCGAGGAGGGCGGCACTCCGGCCATCGTCGAGTCGATCCGCGCCGGGCTGGTATTCGGCCTGAAGCAGGCCATCGGCACGGACCTGATCGCCGCCCGGGAGGAGCGGCTGTGGCAGCAGGTGCTGAGCCGCTGGGAGGGCAATCCGCGGATCGAGATCCTCGGCAGCCGCCAGGCGCGCCGGCTGGCCGTCGTCTCCTTCCGCGTCCGCCACGGGGAAGGGCTGTACCTGCACCACAATTTCGTCGTCGCGCTGCTGAATGACCTGTTCGGCATCCAGGCCCGCGGCGGGTGCTCCTGCGCGGGACCCTACGGGCACCGGCTGCTGGCGATCGGCGCGGCCCGGTCGCATGCGCTGCGCGAGGAGATCGGTCACGGCTGCGAGGGGGTCAAGCCCGGCTGGACCCGGGTCAACCTCAATTACTTCATCTCTGCCGCGGCTGCCGGTTACATCGCGGATGCGGTCGATCTGCTGGCGGCGCAGGGCTACCGGTTGCTGCCCGACTACCGTTTCGACCCGCGCACCGGCCTGTGGCGCCATGCTGGCGGCACCTCGCGGGCGCCGTTGCGGCTGTCTGAAGTGTCCTACGGCCCGGACGGGGAGATGGCCTACCCGCGCCGCCGCGCGCAGGCAGATGAAGACGCCTTCCCGGGCTATCTGCGGGAGGCCCGCGCGCTGCTGGCCGCACGTCCGGCCGCCGTCAGCGACGGGCCGACAGGGCTGGGCCCCGACTTCGAGGCCCTGCGCTGGTTCCCGCTTCCCCCGGCCTGCCTCGGGCCACAGCCAGCGGATCACCCGGCTGATGCGGCAGCTCACTTCGCGCCGGGGTCATGTCCGGCGCGGTAACTCAGGTAGCCGGGGAGAGCGGACGCCCCTCCCGTCCCGGCGGAGCTGCCCGGCACCGCGCTCGCCTCGTGTACTGCCTTCTGCGCTGTCCGGTTCCTGGTGCGGCATGGCCCGGAACGTGATGGCAGGGCGGCTTGGGGAAGCGGTCAGCGGGCCTTGCGGACCATGCGGAGCATGCGCAGGTTGATCTGGCCGAAGCGCCATATCTGCCGCGGGATTGAGCGGCGCCTGCGCAGGGTGCGGGTGGTCGGCAGCGGTGCTGCAGCGATCCGGTCGCTGGTGGTGTCCATGGAAGGCCTCCAGGTTCGGATGGGATCAATGGTTGCCGGGACCGGCGCGGGGCTGGCTCGGGCTGACCGCGCCGGTGCTTCATTCGGGCAGGAATGCCCAGCCCGGGCGGGCCTTGGCCTTGTAGATGAACACGAAGTGGAGCAGGTGCTTGACCCAGTGCGCGGCCAGCCCGATCTCGCCGTAGGTGTCTTTCACGCTGCGCCCGTGGACGGGGAACCGGGCGTAGTCCGGCACGACGGGGTACATCGTCATCGCCGCGGCGGTGCCGTTGCGGATGCCCGCCCCTGCTGAGGCGATGCAGGCGGCGCCCATGGCGGCCATGGATGCGGTGTGGGCAGGCTTGGTGGTGCCATGGCGGATCATGCCGGCGATGCTGCGGGCCACCTGGCGGCCCATCACCGCAGACGGCATCCCGGTGCGCGGCGGAGCAGGCGAGATCACCGTGCCATTGGGGCTGCTGCGCGGGGTGGAGATGGGATGCGGCGGGGCGAACGCGATCCCGATCCCGAACATGTTCGCGTACCGGGGGGACTGGTAAGTCTCCGGCCAGTCCGCCGCGCGCCACTGGCCATCCGGCTTGGGCGTGTAGTCGGCGTCGACTTTCAGGAAACCGCTGGGGGCGAAGAGATCCGCGGTGATGTCACCGGCCGCCCGGTCATAGGCCTTCAGGTCCGCTCCCCGGAACGGCGGCAGCAGCATGGCGAAATCGAAGGAGAGGGCATCGCGGGCACCATCCAGGGTCTCGTAGTAGATCTTGCCCGGTTCGACCCGCTCGACGTGAGCGCGCAGGATCGCCTTCACCCCGCGCTCGCGGAACAGCGACTCGGTCCAGATCTGGCTGGAGGACAGGAAGCCCTGCTGCCGGAACACCATCCCGCCGACGCCGAAGTCGCCCAGCTCGTACTCGTTGCTCAGGTAGATGACGTCGGCCAGGTCCCGCAGCCCGCGGGTGCGCAGTTCGTGCTCGACGTTGAAGGTGTACTCGAACGCGGCGCCCTCGCAGGTGCACGTCCCGTGCCCGACCCCGATGACCAGGGTCTGCCGCTGCCCGGCGCGCAGCTTGCCGATCACCCCGTCGAGTGCCCGCGCCGCCTGCACCGCGTGCCCGGGAGTGCACACAGACAGCGAGTTCCCGTCCGGCCCCAGCCCCGGGGTGGCGGCGAAGTTCAGCTTCGGCCCGGTGGCGTTGATCAGGTAGTCGTAGCCCAGCCGATCCTGCTCACCTTGCCGGCCGGGAAGGGTGTACTCGATCTCGACAGCGGGCTGCCCGCTATCACCATCCCCCTCGGGCCAGATCGCCACCGCCTTAGCCTGGCGGAACTCGATGCCCTGGCGCCGGTACACCGGAGCCAGAGGGAACGTCACCTCCTCCGGGGACATCCGCCCGACCCCGACCCAGATGTTCGACGGGATCCAGTTCCAGTCCGCGTTCGGCGACACGACCACCACCTCGTGGCCCTTGCCGAGCAACCGCCGCAGATGCAGGGCAGCAGTGTGCCCCGAAATCCCGGCCCCGAGGATCACCACACGCGCCATGACCTGCCTCCTGCCGGCAGTCCGCAGGCTCGACGTCGAACCTGCTATTCAGCATACCCCATGGGGTATCACCGTGAAATCTTCTGATTTCCTTCCGGCATTGCGCCGCCGGGGAGGCGCTACGCCGGTGGCCGTTACCGCCCGGTCCCGGCCAGCTCGGCTACCGGCTCGCCCGGGTCGAGTGCCAGGCGGGGGAGTTCCAGCTGCAGCGTGGACAGGCCGCCGGACAGGGAGCGGACGTCGGGCCAGCCGCGTTGCCGCAGCAGCCGGAGCGCGAGGTAGGACCGGAAGCCCGACGCGCAGTACACCAGCAGGGGGCGGTCCCGGGGGATCTCGCCGAGCCGCTGGCGCAGTTCGGTGTGCGGGATGTTCAGCGCTCCGGGCAGGTGGCCGGAGCGGAACTCGGCCGCTGACCGGACGTCCAGCAGCACTGCCTGGGGGCCGGGGCGGAGCAGGTCGTCGCCGCGCCACAGGGCCAGGGTGCCGGCGAGCAGGTTGCTGGCCATCATGCCGGCCAGGTTGACCGGGTCTTTGGCTGACCCGAACGGCGGTGAGTAGGCGAGTTCGAGGTCGGCCAGGTCATCGACGGTCAGGCCGGCCCGGATGGCGGTGGCGATGACGTCGATCCGCTTGTCGACGCCGTCGCCGCCGGTTGCCTGGGCGCCGAGCACCCGCCCATCGGGGGCGAAGAGCAGCTTGAGGTGCAGCGGGCGGGCGCCGGGGTAGTACCCGGCGTGATTGTTCGGGTGCAGGTGCACGGCGTGGTGCGGGATCCCGGCCGCGCGCAGCGCCTTCTCGCCGGGGCCGGTGGTGGCGGCGACGGTGCCGAAGACGCGCACGATCGCCGTGCCCAGGACGGGTGAGCGCCGTCCGCCGCGGCCGAACAGGTGGTCAGCGGCCGCGCGGCCCTGCCGGCTAGCCGGCCCGGCCAGCGGCACCAGGGCCGGGCCGCCGGTGACGGCGTCGCAGACCTCGATCGCATCGCCCACGCCGTAGATGGACGGCACCGAAGTCCGCAGGTGCTCGTCGACGAGCAGGGCGCCGCGGTTGCCCAGCGCGAGGCCCGCGTCCGCGGCGAGCGAGGTCTCCGGGCGGACTCCGGCGGCGAGCAGGACCAGGTCGGCGAGGACCTGGGATCCGTCCGAGAGGCTGGCGGCGATGGTGCCGTTGCCGGCCTCCCGCATCGCGGTGACCGACGTGCCTAGCCGCACTTCGACGCCGGCGCGGAGCAGTTCGAGTTCGATGCTGCGCGCCATCTCCGGGTCCAGGGCTGGCATGACCTGATCGGCCAGCTCGACGAGGGTGACCGCCAGGCCGCGGTGCCGCAGTGCCTCGGCTGACTCCAGTCCGATGAACCCGGCACCGATGATCACTGCCCGGCGGGCGCCGCCGTCCACCATGGCCCGCAAGACGTCCGCATCCGGTACGGTCCGCAGCACGCGGACCGCGGGCAGGCCGGCTCCCGGGATCGGCGGGATGACCGGCGCGGCCCCGGTGGACAGCACCAGCACGTCATAGGTTTCGCGGTAGTCCCGGCCGGTCGCGCGCTCCCGGACCAGCACGGTCTGTCCGGCCGGGTCGATGGCGAGTACCTCGTGGCCGGTGCGCACGTCCAGCGCCAGGCTCTCGGCCAGCGACTGCGGGGTATGCAGGAGGAGGGCATCCCGGTCACCGATCTCGCCGCCCAGGTGATACGGCAGGCCGCAGTTCGCATACGAGACATAGGGGTCCCGCTCGAGCACCACGATCTCCGCGTCCTCGGCGAGGCGGCGGGCCCGCGCCGCGAAGCTCATGCCCCCGGCGACCCCGCCGACCACGACAGCCTTCATCTGCGCGCCCCCATCTTCTTCGTGTCACGTGCCCGCGGCCTGGCCGGCGTTGAGGCTGGTTTTTAACGGCAGGTGCAGCGGTTCTCGGGCGGGACCCCGGCGAGGGCCTGCTCCGCATGCTGGCCGCAGCCAGTCCAGGTGATCTTCTTGCAGCGGTCGCAGGCAGCTGGGCTGCACATGGGTACTCCTGACGTTTCGGCGATGATGCCTAAGCATACCCCCTAGGGTATCCAGATCCACAGGTTTGGCGGCTGTGACACTGCCCACGCCCCCGGTGCGGGCACGCGGCCCGGTCAGGTGAAGATGATCTGGCCTCCGGCCGCGAGGGCATAGAACTCGCCCACCGTGATGATGTCCTTGACCTGCTCGATGAGGTCATCTTTGGTGAGCCCGAACAGGTCGCAGGATGCCTGGCAGCCGTAGAGGCCGGCCCCGGT
>JBKQQQ010000964.1:0-9975 GCA_052144275.1 Streptosporangiaceae bacterium | reverse complement strand
CTGACTCCCGCCCGTGGCCGCGTGACGCAAGACGCGCGTGAGGACGACCCGCGGCCACCGGCGCCTACATCGACGACGAGACGAGGACCTGACCGTCCTGGTCCTGGGCGTAGTTACCCAGGTCGCGCCGCCTTCGCCGAAGCATTGACCAGGGTGGCGACGCATTCGACGTGATGAGTCATGGGGAAGGCGTCGAATGCGCGCAGGTCCTCAAGCGCCCAGCCGGCCGCCACGAGCAGGCCGATGTCCCGGGCCAGCGTGGCCGGATCGCAGGACACGTAGGCGAACCTGGCCGCGCCGTGCTCCGCCGTGCTGAGGTAGTCGATGACCTCGCGGGCCAGCCCGGAGCGCGGCGGGTCGGCCACCACCAGCCTGGCCGCCGGCAGCGCTCGTCTCTCGGTTCCGTGCTGGCCGCCGCGGCGCAGCATCGCCACCACGTCTGCCTTGTGCACCCGCGCCCAGGGCCACTCCCGCAGGTTGTGCCGTGCGTCGCGGACTGCGGCGCTGTCCGCCTCGACGCCGATCACCGTCCCGCCTGGCCCGACCGCCGGGGCCAGCGCTCCGGCGAACAGGCCCGCGCCGCAGTACAGGTCGAGCGCCACGTCACCGGGCCGGGGCTCGAGCGCGGTCATGACGGCCTGCGTCAGCACGTCCGCCGCGCCAGGATGCACCTGCCAGAACACGCCCGCGCTGACCCGCCAGTCCCGCCCGGCGGCCCGCTGGCTGAGGTAGGTGCGCCCGCGCACAGGGGTCAGGCGGTGACCGACCCGGCGGAGCACAGAATCCGCGCCGGGCGGGTCCGGAGGGCCAGGCAGGTCCAGGGCGCCAGGGGGAACCGAGGGGCCAGGGGGAGCCTGGGGGGTGGAACCTCCCCGATAGCGGCGGGTTCCTGGGAGCCGTCCCCCCGGGCCAGCACTACCGGGGGTGATGATCACCGCTCGTTCGGCCGATCCTGTCGCCACTACGGCCTCCACCGAGGCCATGGCCGGCCAGCGCAGGGCCGTGAGGCCGAGATCAGTGATGGCGGGATGGGCAATCAGGCACTCGCCGATGTCGACCACTTCGTGCGAACGATGCGCCCGCAGTCCGGCGACCCCGTCCGGCCGCACCGCAAACTGCACACGCGTCCGCCAGCCCAGGCCCGCGCCGGGCTCCTCGTCTCCCGGCAGCGTCTCGACCGTGACCTCCCGGTCGAGACCCGCCAGGCGCTTAAGCTGCTGGCTGACCACGGCGGCCTTGAGCGCCCGCTGCGCTGGCAGCGCCACGTGCTGCCAGTCACAGCCGCCGCAGCCACCGGGACCGGCGTGCGGGCAGGGAGGCTGGACACGATCGGGTGACGGCGCCAGGACCTCCACCGCCTCGGCGCGGGCCAGCCGGGACGTGACCTCGGTGACACGGGCGAGAACCGTCTCGCCCGGCAGCGCATGCCGGACGAATACGACCGGTCCGTCGTCTGGCCGGGCAACGCACCAGCCGCCGTGAGCGACGTCCACGGTCGTGACCTGGATGACCTGACCAGCCTGATAACTCATCATGGGCGCGGCGTGGAGACCCGGCCTTCAGGCCGGGACGGAACGCCGCTTCACCTCCCCCGGAATGTCAGTGGCATTCGCTAGCGTGTTCGTATATCCAAGTACCGGCTGCTCCCTCGCCCGCCCAGGAGGCGGTGCTGCGGGACCACTGCGCGCGGGCAGCCAGATGATACAGCAGCAAGCGCTGCGGGACTTCGCCCAGGCCATAGCGAACTTCTTCGCCGGCACCCACCGCAGGCCCACGTGGCGGAAGGCCGTACAAGGTGAGGGAAATCCTCCGCCTTCAGGCGAGGAGGATGCCAAGTGAGGGCATAACTTTGGACGAGGCACCCTGGTCGGGGCCTCGCTCATCCTGGAGGGACGGTCGTGCACATAGTAATCATGGGCTGCGGACGGGTTGGGTCGACGCTGGCCCACATCCTTGAGGACCGAGACAACACCGTCGCGGTTATCGACCGGGATCCGGAAGCATTCCGCAGGCTCCGCTCGTCGTTCAAGGGTGATCGTGTCACCGGGGTCGGCTTCGACCGGGCCGTGCTCACCCAGGCGGGCATCGAGCGTGCCGATGCTTTCGCCGCGGTCAGCAGCGGCGACAACTCCAACATCATCGCCGCCCGGGTGGCCCGCGAGACGTTCGGGGTACAGCGGGTGGCCGCGCGGATCTACGACCCGCGCCGGGCCGAGGTCTACGAGCGGCTCGGCATCCCGACGGTAGCCACGGTGCGCTGGACCGCCGACCAGATGCTCCGCAAGCTGCTCCCGGAGGGCGGAGAGTCGCTCTGGCGGGATCCCACGGGCAAGATCGTGCTAGCCGAGGTGGCCTTTTCGCCCGCCTGGATCGGCGAGCAGGTGAAGTCGCTCGAGGCCAGCACGATGACCCGGGTCGCCTTCATCGACCGGCTCGGCCAGGCGTTCGTGCCCGAACCGGGCACCGTCCTGCAGGAGGGAGACGTGCTGCACGTCGTGGCCAAGGAAAGTGACCTGGACCGGATCGCCGCGGCCTTCGCGGCGCGAGGAGGCGAGCACTGATGCGGATCGCGATCGCAGGGGCCGGGGCGGTCGGCCGCTCCATCGCCGGGGAGCTGCTCGAGAACGGGCACGAGGTCCTGCTCATCGACAACTCGCCCAAGGCCATCAAGGTGGACAGCGTGCCCCGGGCCGAATGGCTGCTCGCTGACGCCTGCGAGATCAGCTCCCTGGACGACGCGCAACTGCAGCGGTGCCAGGTAGTGATCGCGGCGACAGGCGACGACAAGGCGAACCTGGTCGTGGCGCTGCTGGCCAAGACCGAGTACGGGGTGCCGCGCGTCGTGGCGAGGGTGAATCACCCGGGCAACGAGTGGCTGTACAACGAGTCCTGGGGCGTCGACGTGGCCGTATCCACCCCCCGGCTGCTTTCCGCCCTGGTCGAGGAGGCGGTCAGCGTCGGCGACCTGGTGCGGCTGATGACGTTCGGGCAAAGCGAGGCGAGCCTGGTCGAGCTGACCATGCCGGACGACGCGCCGCTGGTCGGCCAGCGTGTCGGCGCGATCGACTGGCCCGCTGACACGTCGCTGGTGGCGATCTTGCGCGAAGGGCGGGTCCTGGTACCGCAACCCGACGATCCGCTGCAAGCCGGCGACGAGCTGTTCTTCGTGACCAGCGACGACGTCGAGGAGGAACTCGCCCGCCTGCTGCGGTCCAGCGAGCACGCGTGAGATGATGCCGGCTGGCTAGCGCGTCTCGGTGAACTCCGGACCGCGCTCGAAGGGGTTCACGTCACCGCGGAACCGGTTCTCCTCTTCCGCGGCGGCCTGCTCTTCGAGCGCCTGCCGCGCCTCGGGCGGCAGGCGGAGCTCGAGGATTTCCCGCGGCGGCACCGGGTGCTCGCCCCGGACCACCACGACGTTCCTGAGCACCTCTTCGAGCAGTCCGGCCTGCTCGCCTCCGTCCGCGGCGGGTCCGGTGAACAGCCCGCGCACGAACCAGCGTGGACCGTCAATGCCGACGAACCTGACCAGCCGCATGCCTGAGGCCGGCTGCCCGGGTTCCATCGGCACCTGAGCCATCAGCTCGGTCCCGAACGATCCCTCCGATTCCTGGCTCCGGCCGCCTGCCGTGTTCACCTCGGCGGCGATCTCGGCCCGGACGTCGTCCCACAGCGTGCTCCTGCGCGCCGCGGCGAACGCCTGGATCTGCACTTCGCTCTCCCGGTACCTGACCGTCACCCAGGCGCCGTGCTGTTCGGCCATGACGAGCTGGATCTCGTGCTCGGGCCCGACCGGCACCTGCAGGCTGCCGAGGTCCACTCGCTCCTGCGCGGGGAAAGCCTCCCCCGCGTCCCAGGGGCCGCCCTCCGCCGGCACAGCCGCGGCGGGCTGCCCCTCCGCCTCGTCGTCGAACGGCTCGCCGTGATCGAGCTCGTCGCCGGACAGCTCCTGATCGCTGTCACCGGGCCCCTGTCGACCCGCGTCTGCTGAACGACGCCGACGAAACACTGCACACGCTCCTTCTCGTTCTCCTGGCGATATCGCCCGGCCGCCCATCCGTCTGGACAAGCCTTCAGGACACCAACTCCGAACGCTCGCCGTCGTGCCCGCCCGTCGAGCCGAAGCCGCCATCGGCCCTGCTCGATCCGGGAAGCACCGTTACCTCGTGAAATACCGCTCGTTCCACCCGCTGGATGACCAGCTGCGCGATCCTGTCCCCGCGCCTGAAGCTGACCGGGCGGTCCCGGTCCGTGTTCAGCAGGGTCACCTTGATCTCGCCCCGGTAGCCTGCGTCGATGGTCCCCGGCGCGTTCACCAGCGTCACCCCGTGCTTGGCCGCCAGGCCGGAGCGGGGATGAACGAACGCCGCGTACCCGTCGGGCAGCGCGATCGCCAGCCCGGTCCGCACCAACGCCCGCTCACCTGGTCCAAGCTCGACGTCTTCGGCCGTCGTCAGGTCCGCGCCCGCGTCGCCCGGATGGGCGTACGACGGCAGCGGGACGCCGGGATCGAGGCGCTTGATCAGCACGTCGGGTTCGGAAGGCGGCAACGGAGACTCCCTAACTGCTTGCACGCACGGTGAGGATAGCGCGACATCCGGGCACTGTCGCATCTTATGGGTCGTCCGGACCGGGATCTCGCCGTCGCAACTCGGGCACCGCCCTGGTGATCACGGCGACGATCGGCACGGCCACCACGGCGCCGGCGATGCCGGCCAGCACACCACCGGCCGCCAGCGAAAGGATGACCGCAAGCGGGTGGAGCCGTATCACGCGGCCGACCACCTGAGGCTGGAGCAGGTGGGCTTCCAATTGGTCCTCGACGATCAGGATGCCCAGCAGGATGACCGCATCGACCCAGCCCTTGGTGGCCAGCGTCACCACAATGGCCAGCGCACCCGCCACCAGCAGCCCTACCAGCGGCACGAAGGCGGCCAGGAACACCAGCACGGCGAGCGGCAGGGCCAGCGGGACGTTCATGATCCACAGGACGAGACCGATCACGACCGCGTGGATGGCCGCCACCGCGACGGTGCCACGTATGTAGTACACGACCGCCAGCCAGGCGGCGTGCCCGGCCCGGTTCACCCGTTCGGCGTTCTCGGTCCGCAGCGCGCCGAGCAGCCAGGTCCAGATCCGCTCCCCGTCCTTGATCAGGAAGAACGTGACGAAAAGCATGAGGACCAGACCGCCGAAGAACTGGGCGGCGATCTTCCCGCCGGTCACCACGGTGCCCTCGACGAGCGATTTGTGCTTGCTGAGGTAGCTGGGAATGTCGTTCAGAAACTTCTGGACGTTGCTGTTCTTGACGTGGAAGGGCGGCCCGGACAGCAACGATTCGACTTGCGTGGCGGTGTGCCTGGCCTCCGCGACCAGGGTCGGATAGTCCGCGCTCACCCGGGTGGCGACCAGTGTGACCAAGCCGCCGAGCACGGCGGCGGCGATGAGCAGGGTAACCCAGGTCGCGGCGAGTCTGGGCAGCCCGGCCCCGCACAGCCGGTTCGCGAGCGGCTGCAGCAGGGCGGTAAGCAGGAGCGCCGCGATGCACGGCACGACCACGATGTACAGGATGCCGAGCATGCGCGTGATCAGGTAGATGGCGAGGGCGAGAATCAGCAGGCGCCAGGACCACGCGGCTCCCGTTTGCAGCCATTCCGGCACCCGGTTGTACTCGGCCGCGTTCTCGCGGCGGTCTGGCATGGCTACCCGGGCATGCTCCGGCCTGCCGACCGGGCGCTGCTCCGCCGCCGCGGCGCGGTCCTGTCCCGGTCCGGACCGCCCCGCGCCGAAGGTACCCGCCCGCCCCGCGCCCACGTCGGCCGTCATGCCCGCATCGTCGCAGCCCCTTGCTGAGCCCCCGGTCCCGGTCACTCGGTCGCCGCCCCTACCGGGATCAGCACTGTCAGGGTCAGCACGGCCAAGGCCAGCATCGCCGCTCGGGTTGAGGCCCTCGGGGGCCGCCCTCGGCCGGCTCAGCGCGTCACGGCCGACCCGTCGTCCCCGCCCCCGCCACGACTCCATCTGACCAACTACCCTCGACTGCATGCATGATTACCGCGAACGGCTCCGCGTACCGCTCGCCTGGTGGCTGCTCGCCGTACCAACTGTCCTCATCCTCGGCGCCACGCTTTTCGCTGGCCTCGCCGAACCCTGGCCGGTCATCATCATGACCGGGCTCGCCGCGGGCTGCGCCGCATTCCTGATCACCCTGGGCCTGGCCACGGTGGAGATCCGCAACGGGGCTCTGCGGGCGGGAAATACCGTGCTGCCCCTGACGGCCGTCAGCGAGGTGGTCAGCCTCGACGAAAAGCAGACCACGCGGTTGCGCGGCCCGCGAGCGGACCCGGCAGCCTACCTGTATTCGCGACCCTACCTCAAGGAGTCGGTCTATCTGGCCGTGGCCGCGTCGCACCCGGCGGCTGGCTCGGCCCCGTACTGGCTGATCGGCACGAGGCATCCGGCGGAGCTGGCCGCCGCCATCGAAAGGTGCCGGGTACAGGCCGGCCATGAACCAGTGGCATGATTGCGCGAACGAGGGTAGCGGACGGGGCGACAAGGAGGCAGCGGGATGGCAGACAGGAAAGTGGACCTCGGCACCAAGGTGATCAGCGCCGTGGCGGCCATGGCGGCCGCCTTCGTCGCACGCAAGGTGATCACGTTCGCCTGGACCAAGGCCACGGGCAAGGAACCTCCCACACACCCGGAGGACCCGCAGGTGGCCCTGAGCGAGGCGCTCGGCTGGTCCGTGCTGACCGGCGTCAGCGTCGAGGCGGCGAGGCTGCTCGCCACCCGGGCTGCGGCACGTAGAACGTACAGCGGCCCGGACCGCGAGCCCGCCAACGCCGCGGACGGCTAAGCCGCGCACTCCCGGCAGACAAGCTGACCATTGCGGTCTTCTGCAAGCTGACTCCGGTGGTGCACAAGGAAGCACCGGGAACACGTGAACTCATCCGCCTGTCGCGGTATCACCCGGAACGAGAGTTCCTCGTTCGACAAGTCAGCCCCAGGCAACTCCAAGGACTCGGCGACATCGTCGGGGTCAAGATCGATGGTGCTCGATGACTTGTCCATCCGGCGCGCCTGAAGTTCCTGAAGGCTGTCCTCAGTCAGGTCGTCGTCCGTCTTCCGCGGGCTGTCGTAGTCGGTAGCCATCTGAGTACTCCATCCCCCTTCATCCGTAGTGCGCATTCGCTGCGCGGTTGTAACGCTTTCAAGGCCGTAGTTGTGCCCGATTCCGGCGGGGAATTCTGTCACGTTCGCGCCCAGCGCACACGCGCCACGCCGATAACTCCTGACGCATCCCGTTCCTGGTCCGTCGGCGAGAGTCTTTCCCGGTCCGCTTACCCGTCCCGTTCCTGACTACGTTGCGCGTCCCACTCTGGGTTCAGCCTGGTCAGGAAAGTATCTAGCTCCTGGTACAGGCCTGGGCCTGCGGCCACCGCCATTGAGGTGCTCTCCATCTTGCCGGCCAGTCCGCCGACCGACGCGCCCGCCTCGCGGGCGATCAGGCCGCCGGCCGCGAAGTCCCAGTAGTTCAGGCCCCGCTCGAAGAACGCGTCGAGACGTCCAGCGGCTACCGAGCACAGGTCCACGGAGGCGGAACCGCCGCGCCTGATGTCCCGTATGTACGGCAGCAACGCCGCGATCACCTCACCCTGCACCCGTCGGCGTCCCGAATCGTACCCGAACCCGGTACCCACCAGGGCCTGGCCGAGCGGCACGCCCGAGGTGCAATGCAGCGCCACCCTGGCCTCGCCCCGGTGCAGCCAAGCGCCCTGGCCGACCACCGCAGTGAACGTCTCGCCGCGGCGGGGAACCTCGACCACCCCGGCGACGACAGTGCCGTTTACCTCGGCCGCGATGGACACCGCCCAGTCGAACAGGCCGTACAGGTAGTTGACGGTCCCGTCCAGCGGGTCGACCACCCAGCGCACACGCCCAGGCCGGCCGCCGTCGCTCCCGCCACCGGCCGGGCCGCCTGCCGTCTGGCCGCCTTCTTCGCCCAGGACAGCGTCCCCAGGGCGATGCGCGCGGATCCGGCTGGTGATCAAGGCCTCGGAGCGGCGATCCATCTCCGTCACCACATCGGTCGGGCTCGATTTAGTTTCGACGACCTCAGGACGCTCGTCGCCTCGCCAGGAGGCCAGCAGCCGCCCTGCCTCGCCGGCCGCGGCTACCGCGATCCGCAACAGCGCCTCAGCGTCCTCGTCGGCCTGCGTGTCCGTCATGCCGGCGATGTCCCTTCGGCCCCCCTGGGCCGGCCGACAGGCGCGGCATACCGGCAGCAGTCGGCCGGACAAGCCTGTCTCGGCACGCCCATGCCCCCGAGCGCGGCCGGTGAACCCGCATCTCCCGGTATCAGATTATCCAGAACCGTGCTATCCAAATCCGTGCTATCCAGAACCGTGCTATCCAGAACCGGGCTATCCGGGCCGGCTTCGTCTGGCAGGGCCAGGCGTTCCCTTACGAGTTCGGTGACCATGGAGGCGAACCTCGGGTGGCCGCCTGGAGTGGCCACCCGGGCGAAGACCAAGCCCAGCGCGTCGGCGCTCTGCGCCGCCTCGACGTCTAGGTCGTGCCGGACCTCCATGTGGTCCGAGACGAAGCCGACCGGGATCACCACCACGGCCTGCGTGCCAGACTTAGCCAGGTCCCCTAGGTGATCACAGACATCGGGTTCCAGCCACGGCTGAGACGGCGGACCGCTCCGGCTCTGATAGGCGAGGGTGTGGGGATGCGTGCCACCTCCCACCCGTTCGGCAATTAGACGGGCGGCCTCGGTCAGTTCGGCGACGTACCTGTGCCCGCCACCCGGCCCGCTGGCCTCGGCCATCGCGACCGGGACACTGTGCGCGGTAAAGACCAGGTGGGCGTCGTCCCGCAGGTCAGCGGGGAGGGTGGCCAGCGCGGCGCGCGTGCTTTCAGCGAACGGCTCGATGAAACCCGGGTGGTTGAAGAAGCGCCTGATCTTGTCGATCCTTGGCGCATCCGGGCCGACCGCGGCACGGGCCCGCTCTATGTCATCCAGGTACTGCCGGCAACTCGAGTAGGAACTGTAAGCGGAGGTCACCAGGGCGACGGCGCGCCGCACGCCGTCATCAGCCATGGCCCGCACCGTATCCGTCAGGTACGGCGTCCAGTTTCTGTTCCCCCAGTAGACGGGCAGCGACAGGCCGCTGGCCGAGAAGTCGGCGCGGACCGCGGCCAGCAGGTCCCGGCATTGCTGGTTGATCGGGCTCACCCCGCCGACCGCGTAGTAGTGCTCGGCCACGCTCACCAGCCGTTCCGGCGGGATGCCGCGGCCGCGAGTGACGTTCTCCAGGAACGGCATCACCTCGCCGGGGCCTTCCGGGCCGCCGAACGAGACAAGCAAAAAGGCGTCGTATGCCGGCATGCCTCCATCCAACCAGGGCTGCCGGGTGGCTGCGTTCGGGGGCCTGGGGCTCGCACGGCGCCGAGAAGCTCCGCCTGTGCCGTGTCCGGCCATGGAGCGCGACGCTACGTCCGGATCGCTCCGGGAACGTTACGGCCCGGCCCCGGAGCTGGGAGTTTTCGCAGGAAACCCGGTTGCAGCGTCCGATATCGTAATGATCATGGGGCAATGCGGCCGATGACGGGTGTTGACAACGCGAAAAGGCCCGCCAGCCCCTCCCCCGCAGGCCTGCTGACCAGGCCGCTGCGGCCGTACGTGGAGATTTTCGGGATTCCCGGGGCCTGGCGCTTCTCCGCGGCCGGGGTCATCGGGCGGATGCCGATGTCGATGTTCGGGCTCGGTACCGTCCTGCTCATCTCGGCCGCCACCGGGAAGTACGGCGTGGCCGGCACGGTGTCCGCGGTCGGCTCGTTCGGCTACGCCCTCACCTCACCGCGGATCGCCCGGCTGATGGACTCACGGGGCCAGCGGCGCGTCCTGCTGCCACTGCTCGTGGTGTTCGCCGTGACCACGGCGATGCTCATTGCGGCCGTCGAGCTTCA
>JBKQQQ010000963.1:0-9209 GCA_052144275.1 Streptosporangiaceae bacterium | reverse complement strand
TGGGCTCGGCCACCTCGCAGATCTCCTACACCGCGTCCAAGGGCGGAGTGCTCGCCCTGTCCCGCGAGCTCGGGGTGCAGTTCGCCCGCGAGGGGATCCGGGTCAACGCGCTGTGCCCGGGGCCGGTCAACACGCCGCTGCTGCGCGAGTTGTTCGCGGCCGACCCCGAGCGGGCGCAGCGCCGGCTGGTGCACGTGCCGATGGGCCGGTTCGCCGAGCCCGAGGAGATCGCCGCCGCGGTCGCCTTCCTGGCCAGCGACGACGCCTCGTTCATCACCGCCTCGACGTTCCTGGTCGACGGCGGCATCTCCAGCGCCTACGTGACGCCTCTTTAGCAGGTCAGGGCGAGCGCAGGGTGCGCAGCCGGATGGTGACCGGCATCGCGCGCAGTTGCGCGAGCACGTCCTCGCTGTACTCCGAGCCGATGTCGGTCAGCACGTAGCCGAACTCGTCCCTGGTCCGCAGCAGCTGGCCCTCGACGTTGACGCCGTGCTCGGCCAGCACCCGGTTGATCGAGGCCAGCACTCCCGGCACGTTCCGGTGCAGGTGGACCAGGCGGTGCGTGCCGCTGGTGGCCGGCAGCGTGATGCCCGGCAGGTTCACGCTGAGCGAGGTGCTACCCGAGGCCATGTACTCGGCCAGCTTGTTCGCGACGAACTCGCCGATGTCCTGCTGGGCCTCCTCGGTCGAGCCGCCGATGTGCGGGGTGAGGATGACGTTCGGCAGTCCGCGCAGCTCGGAGACGAACTCTTCGCCGCGGCCCTTCGGCTCGGCGGGAAAGACGTCGACGGCCGCCCCGGCGATGTGCCCGGACTCGATATTGCGACGCAGCGCCGCGTGGTCGACCACGAAGCCGCGGGACAGGTTCAGGAACAGGGACCGCGGCCGCATCGCGGCGAACTCGGCCTCGCCGAAAAAGCCGCGGTTGCCGTCCCGTCCGTCCACGTGCAGCGTGACGGTTTCCACCGACTCCAGCAGCTCGGTCAGGGTGGAACAGCGCCGCGCGTTGCCCAGGGCCAGCTTGTCCGCGATGTCGTAGAAGCAGACGGACATGCCGAGGTTCTCCGCCAGCACCGACAGCTGGGTGCCGATGTTGCCGTAGCCCACGATGCCGAGCTTGCGGCCGCGCACCTCGTGGCTCCCGGCCGCGGACTTGTCCCAGTGACCCGCGTGCATCTGCATGTTCTTCTCCGGCAGCCGCCGGGCCATCGCGATGATCTCGGCCAGTGCCAGCTCGACCACGCTACGGGTGTTGGAGAACGGCGCGTTGAAGACCGCCACGCCGCGCCTGCTCGCGGCGGCCAGGTCGATCTGGTTGACGCCGATGCAGAAGGCACCAACCGCGATCAGCTGCGGCGCCGCCTCCAGCAGGCGCTCTGTGACCTGCGTCCCGGACCTGATGCCGAGCAGGCTCACGTCGCCGATGGCTTCGATGAGCTCGTCCTGGCCGAGCGCGCGCGGCAGCGTGTCGACCTGATAGCCCTCCTTGGCCAGCCGCGCCGACGCGTCGGGATGGATGTTCTCGAGCAGCAGCGCCCTCGTCGTCACCAAACCATACACCTTTCGCACTATTTGCCCCGGTCCTGGGCCACCTGGGCCAGCCCCCGCAGGCGGGCAGGGTTCATCCCCCGTAGCCCGTTTCTTTTATACCTAACGTGCCGCGGTGGCTGCCCCGGTCAGGTAGCCCGTATCCGCTCGGCCGGCGCCTCCTTGCTCCTCGCGCCCGTGGCCGTCCTGGCCGTCGAGGGCGCGGAGCCTGGCCCGGATCTCGTCGGCGAGCGGGTGCGGGAGCCGGTCCAGGATGGTGACGGCCTCGCGCCAGGCTGCCTCGGCGGCCCCGGGGTCGCCCCCGGCCAGGAGTGCGTCGCCCAGCCCGGCCAGCGAGTTGCCCTCGCCGAACGGCGAGCCGATCTCGCGGTAGGCCTCGACGGCCTTGGTGTAGTGGGCCTTGGCCTGGGCGATGTCGCCCAGGTGCAGGTAGACGTACCCCAGGCTGTCGAGCGTGTCGGCGGTGCCGCCGCGGTGGCCGGAATCACGGTGCAGGCTTAGCGCCCGCTGGCAGTGGGTCAGCGCCCGGTCGTACTGCCCCAGGTGGGCGTACAGCCAGCCGACGCCGTTCTCCAGGGTGGCCTGCGTCCACCAGTGCCCGACGGCCTTGAGCATCCGCAACGCGTCCAGCGCGACAGCCAGCGCCTCAGGGTAGCGTTCCTGCTTCTCCAGCATGCCGGCCAGGCCGTTGAGCACCACGGCCTCGTTGGCCCGGTCGCCGAGTTCGCGGAACAGGTCCAGCGCCCGGCGGAAGTTCGGGTCGGCCGCCTCGTACTCGCCCACCTGCAACTGGACATGGCCGAGCAGGTGATGCGCGTGGGCCAGGGCGAGCGTGTCGCCCAGGCGCCGGGCCGCGGCCAGCGCGGTCTGCTGGGTGGCGACGTAGTCCTGCCACCGGCCGCGCCGGTTGAAGAACGGGCCGAGCGTCCAGGGGATCTGCCAGGCGTGGGTGTCGAAGTCGTTGGCGTCGGCGTACGCGATCAGCGCGAGCAGGACCGGGACCTCGGCGTCGAACCAGGCCATCGCCTGCTCCTTGTCCGCCACGTCGGCGGGCAGCACGCCCGGCTGCGGGGAGGCCAGCTGCAGCGGGGACCGGAACGGGCTGAACCGGTGCGAGGCCGCCATCCCCGTGTGCAGGTAATGGTCGAGCACCCGGTGTGCGGCCGCCCGGCGTTCCGGCACCGGGTCTTGCCGCTCGGCCTGGTCGGCGGCGTACGCGCGGAGCAGGTCGTGGAAGGTGAACCTGGCAGGCAGGTACTCGGCGACCATATGGGTCCGGCTCAGCTCGCGCAGCGCCGCGCCCGCGTCGGCACGGGCCATCCCGGCCAGGCTGGCCGCTGCCGACAGCGAGATGTCCGGGCCCGGGTGCACGCCGAGCAGGCGGAACATCCGCGCCGCGGGCTCGGACAGCTGGTTATAGGACCAGGAGAGCACGGCCCGCACGTTGGTGACCGCGTCCCCGGCCTCGAGCGCGTCCAGCCTGCCCCTGGCGTCGCGCAGTTCGGCGGCCAGCTCGGTCAGCGGGCGCTTGGGCCGGCCGGCCGCACGGCCGACCGCGATGCCCAGGGCCAGCGGGAGGCGGGCGCAGGCGGAGATGATCTCGTCCGCCGCCTCGGGCTCGGCCGCGGCCCGGTCCTGGCCGAGCCGGCGTACGAGCATCTCGCGTGCCTCGGCGAAGCTGAGCACGTCGAGCGTGAGCGGCACCGCTCCCTCGGCGGCCACCAGCCCGGTCATCTCGTTGCGGCTGGTCACCACCACGAGGGAGCCCGGCGAGCCGGGCAGCAGCGGGCGCACCTGGGCCACGTTGCGGGCGTTGTCCAAGACGATCAGCATCCGCTTGCCGTCCAGCAGGCTGCGGAACAGGGCGGACCGGCCTTCGGTGTCGGCCGGGATCCGGTACGGCGGCACACCCAGCGCGTCGAGGAAGAACCGCAGCGTCTCGGCCGGCTCCATCGGCGGGGTGGCCGGATCCAGTCCGCGCAGGTTGACGTATAGCTGCCCGTTGGGGAAGCGCTTGGCGACATGGCGGCCGAAGCGGATGGCGAGCGCGGTCTTCCCCGTTCCCGCCGTGCCCGAGATGACCACGATCGGCACTGTCTGGCCCGATTCGGCCTCGCCAGAGCCGGCGGATTTCGCCGGCAGCATCGCCTGCAGGATGCCGAGTTCTTCGTGACGGCCGGAGAAGCCCGGCGCGTCGAGGGGCAGCTGGGCCGGCACCGGCGTGACCATGCCCTCGGCCCGGGGCCGCGGGCGACCGTCACCGAGCACGGAACTGATCCCTGTCGCGTCGCCGTCGAGCGTCACCAGGGCCAGGCCGTCCGGGGCGGCCAGGACGGGATCGGCGGTCAGCATCTGCTGGTGGATGCGGGACAGGTCGCTGCCCGGGTCGATGCCGAGCTCATCGGCGAGCACCCGCCGGCCCTCGGCGAACACCCGCAGCGCCTCGGCGTGCCGTCCGCAGCGGTACAGCGCGATCATCAGCAGCCCGCGCATCCGCTCGCGCAGCGGATGATCCGCCACCATGGCCGTCAGGTCGGGCACAACCTCCTCGTGGCGGCCGAGTGACAGCAGGACGTTGGCACGTTCTTCCGCGGCCGCGGAACGCAGCTCGCCGAGCCGTACCCGCTCCGTCTCCGCGAACGGCCCGGGCACCCCGGCGAACGCGATACCCCGCCACAGCGCTAGCGCCGTGTTGAGGGCGACCACCGCGCCGGTCAGGTCGCCAGCCTTGCGCAGCTGGCGGGCCCGGCCGAGATCCTGCTCGAAGGCCACCGCGTCCGGCTGGCCAGGCACCAGGTGAAGCACGTAGCCGGCCCCGGACGAGACCAGCACCCGGCCCGGCCCGCGCAGCGACCGGTTCGGTTCGATGACCCGGCGCAGGCCGGCCACGTAGGTGTAGATGCCACCCTCGGCGCTGGCCGGGGGGTCCTGTCCCCAGACCGCATCGACTAGTTCGCCCCGGGATATGACCCGGTTAGCCCGCATCGCTAGGATGCCAAGCACAGCCTGCTGCCTGGGCTGCCCCACATGTAGCTCCTGGTCGCCATACCAGGCCGTTACGGGACCAAGCACGCCGACGCGCAACGCCACGGCTTCGCCGACCTTCCGCTCGCCAACACCCCAAAGACCCGAAGGTCCGCCCCCACCCGGGCTGGAGCCTCTTAATCAAGGCTACAGTGATTTGCTCTAGTCATCCAGAAAAAATCTAGATCATATAGAGACGGCCAATTAATAGTTGGTCGCGCCACGTGGGCTCCTGTGCTGCGGCTGAAGTATTCCAGCCTCCGCAGGTCGGGCGGGTCAGATGCGCAAGTGTACGGGGAGGCTAGGGGTATGGCGGCGGAAGCCGGGAAACTTGTTACAGCCCGGGCTGCTGGGATTTCTGAGGCCTGATGAACGCCGCCGCAATCACTTCGGCCGCGCCAGCGGCCCGCCAGGAGCCGGTCCGCGCACTCGCGGAGCGGGCTCGGATCCGTTGCCCCCTGGATCAGCGGCAGCGCCCTTCGCACTCCGCCCTTCGCACTCCGGCGCCGCCGGCTTAGGCCCGGCACCGTCGGCTGAAGCCTCCGGGTCCCGCGCGACCCGGAGCCGCCGGCCCTCACGGCACCCCCCTCACTACCTGCCGTGAGGGCCGGCACCCTCGGCGCCGACCCCGGGGGACGGCTATGTCTAGCCGTACCTGGCCCCGATGATCCAGTGAGCGACCTTTATTGAATTGTCAGGCTATCTTGGCCAATACTTCACTATCCGCCTTTTGCGTCCAAGCCTGGGCAAACGGGACACCCCGAAATAAGGCGCGCAGCGCCGGGCAGGCGGAGCCACCTGCGGGACGGCAACGGACCCGGGCTCCGGTCCCGGCATCGGGCGCGGATCTCGAGGCGTGTGCCTGGCACACGCTGGCACGCGCGGGAGGGCGGGCGAGTCGTCGAGTGTGGGCGCGACAGTATGGCGGAGCGCCTAACATGGAGCCCGGTACCCGGGACGACGGAATACTCCTGCGCGCCGACGCAGGCATGGAACCAGCGGACGTGCGGCCTGACCGCCGGCTGACTGACGCTAAGGGTTGGACGAAGCGAGCATGGGCAAGGCAAGCAGAACAAAGGTCGACAGCAGCCGCAGGGAGAAGATCGCTGCACAGCGCGCGGCGGCCCGTCGTGCCGAGCAGCGCCGGCGGATTCTGATCGCGTCGGGCAGCGTCGTCGTCGTGCTGGCGATCGTGGTGGCCCTCGTCGTGATCAAGCTGAACACCAAGGCGGCCTCGGACAACTCGCCGAACGGCCCGACCGGCGCGGCCCTGGCCAGCGTGGTGACCACCGTCACGAGCGTGCCGGCCAGCGCCCTGGACACGGTCGGAGATGGCAGCGGCTCGGTCACGGCCAAGCCGACGAGCATCAGCGGCACGGCCCTGACCGCCAACGGCAAGCCCGAGGTGCTCTACATGGGCGCGGAGTACTGCCCGTACTGCGCGGCTGAGCGCTGGGCGATGATCGTGGCGCTGAGCCGGTTCGGCACGTTCTCCGGGCTGGCCACCGTGCATTCCGCCGCCGCCAACGGGGCCGGCAACGCCGAGCCCTATCCCAACACGCCGACCTGGACGTTCGTCCACGCCACGTACACCAGCAAGTATCTGACGTTCTCCTCGGTCGAGGAGCAGACCAACATCCCGGACAGCGCGACTGGCACCTACACCACCCTGCAGACGCCCACCAAGGCCCAGGAGGCGCTGGTAACCAAGTACGACTCGAGTTCGGGCGGGGCTATCCCGTTCGTGGACTTCGGCAACAAGTACCTGATCTCCGGGGCCAGCTACAGCCCGCAGGTGCTCGCCGGGCTCAGTTGGCCCACGATCGCGTCGGATCTGAGCAACCCGAACAGCGCGGTCGCCAAGGCTGTCGACGGCACGGCGAACTACATCACGGCCGCGATCTGCCAGCTGACCGGCAACCAGCCCGCCAGTGCCTGCACCGCGACCGTCAAGTCACTGGAAAGCCAGATCTGATCCTGAGCTAGCTCTAAGGCGACGAGCGGAGTCTCGCACGGTACAATCTGGCGTCAGGTGTCGGTCGCGTTGAGTGTCCAGGGACCGCGCGCACATCAGCAGCCGTGAAAGCACCGGAGGCGAAGCTCGGATGACAGCGTCGAAGTCAAGCCGTGCCCGGAACGCGCGAATCGCCGCCCAGGCCAGCGCGAACAGGGCAAGCGCGGCTAAGGGTGGCACCGCCGTCAAGAACGGCAGTGCGGCCCGTAACGGCGGCGCGACAGCCAACGGCCAGGCGCGGACCGCGGCCGTGCGGAACGGCGCGGCCCCGCGTCCAGCGCGCGGCGCGCAGACGCCGGTTATCGTGGAGGATCTCCCCCGGGGCGGGCCCGCTGTCTGGCTGCAGGTCGCCACCTTTGTGCTGGCGCTGGCCGGCCTTGGCGTGTCGATCTACCTGACGATCGCGCACTTCACCGAGTCGACGCTGGCCGGGTGCTCGGAATCGGGGCTGGTGAACTGCACCAAGGTGACCACCAGCCCGCAGTCGTACGTGTTCGGGATCCCGGTGGCGGTGCTCGGGCTGGCATTCTTCCTGTTCGCGGTGGCGATCATGAGCCCGTGGGCGTGGCAGGCGACCAGGCGCGAGATCCACCTGCTCCGGATAGCGTCGCTGGTGGTCGGCATCGGCTTCGTGCTCTACCTGATCTACGCCGAGTTGTTCATCATCGGCAGCATCTGCCTGTACTGCACCAGCGTGCACGCCATCACGTTCGTGCTGTTCGTGCTGACCGCGATCGCGGCCGCGGCCTGGGGCCTGGTGCCCGGTGCGGCATGGAAGTCCAGGCCCGCGCGGCAGTCCGACTGAGGCGCCGCCGTCACGCCATGACGGAGCGTCTCGCCGCGGGCGTGCGGAGGTCTACGGCACGTGGTTACCGTACAGGGGATGCCTCGTTACCCTGAATGCCGGATGCTGGCGATCATCGGGTCCGGCGAGACCAGTCCGACGATGGTCACGGTGCACCGGAACCTGGTGTCGCGGCTTGGCCTGAACAATCCGCAGGCGATACTGCTGGCGACTCCTTACGCGTTCCAGGAGAACGCCGCCGACGTCTCGGCCCGCGCGCAGCGCTACTTCGCGGACAGCGTCGGCCTGCAGGTGCGCATCGCGGCAGGCACAAGCCCGCACGCGGAACCCGGGATGGCGCCTCCGCTGACCAGCGAAGACGACGAGGACGAGGGACGGCAGGCGGCTGACATCAGGGCCGCGGACTGGGTGTTCGCCGGGCCGGGAAGCCCGTCCTATGCGCTCGCGCACTGGCGGGCCGGGCCGGTCGCGGCCGGGCTGCGGGACCGCGTCCTGGCCGGCCGCGGGATGACCGTGCTGGCCTCGGCGGCCGCCGCTACCGCGGGACGGTTCACCGTGCCGGTTTACGAGATCTACAAGGCGGGCGGCGCGCCACGCTGGCTGCCCGGGCTTGACCTGCTCGGGACGTTCGGCCTGAACGTCGCGCTCATCCCCCACTACGACAACGCCGAGGGCGGCCGCTATGACACCAGGCACTGCTACCTCGGGACGCGGAGGCTGGCGGCGATGGAGCGCGAGCTTCCGGCCGACGCCGCCGTGCTTGGCGTGGACGAGCACACCGCGATGCTGATCGACCCGCGGGCCGAGGACATCGAGATCCGCGGCCGGGGAGGCGTGACCGTCCGGCGTTCCGGCGACAGCGTCGTCCTGCCGTCCGGCAGCCGGCTGTCAATGGCGGACCTGCGCGACCTCGTCCGGGGCATCCGCCGCACGAGGGAGGGCGCCGGGGCCGGGAACGAGGACGGCGGCGCGGCCCACGGCGGAGCAAGCCACGGCGGCGCGGGCCACGGCGACGCGGGCCACGGCGGTGACCGGTTCACCGCGGACGGGAACGCGGGCGAGCCGGCCCAGCGGTCGGTACTGCCGCTGCCTGAGGTCATGGCGGCGGCCGAACGGGGCTTCGGGGCGGCCGCGGGAGCACGGGACGCCGACGCGATGGTCGGGGTGATCCTGGAACTCGAGACCGCGATCACGCAGTGGGAGGCCGACACCGACGAGGATCAGGGCACCGAGCAGGCGCGAGCACTACTGCGCAGCCTCATCGGACGGCTCGGGCGGGCGGCCCGGGACGGGCTGGCCGACCCCCGGGACCGGCTACGGCCGGCGGTCGAACCGCTTATCGCGCTGCGGACCGCCCTGCGCGGCGAAGGCAACTTCGCCGCCGCCGACGCCATCAGGGAAGCGCTGGCCACCGCCGGGCTCGACGTCAGCGACACGCCGGACGGCACCCGCTGGCGGCCGACCGAGACGCTCTGACCGGAGAGCGCCTGACCAGGAGGCTACTGACCAGGGCATTACATCTTGCTCATGTTGCCGGCTGGCTAGCGACCGGAGCGCCGGAGCGCACTACCCTTAGGCACACCAGGCCTGGGCGTACGCGGACCGTCGCGCCCGGACGCGGAGCCAATCGAGGCAGGTAGCCAGCGAGGCAGGTAGAGAGGAGCCGGATCCTTGCCCGGCATGAACTCAGGCCTGAACCCGGCTGACCCGACGCTGGTCGCCGCCTTCAGGTCTGCGCTATTCCACCAAGGCGCGATCGCCCTCATCGCGATCGTCTTCCTCTGGCTCATCTGGGCGACGGCGCGTACCTGGCGGGTC
>JBKQQQ010000962.1:0-2797 GCA_052144275.1 Streptosporangiaceae bacterium | reverse complement strand
GACGTGCTCGGCGCCAACGCCGCCATGATGGACGCATACAACACCGACGTCCGCCCGCTGCTGGCCGAACTGCGCGAGGAAACCGGCCTGGAACCTGATCCGGTCGCGGCCTACCGCAGATCCGGCTACGCAGAGAAGATCGTGGCCGAGCGCGTGGGCGGGACACCAGCCAGCTGGGGAACCTGAGACATGACACACGGCATGACACGCGGGCACGTCGAGGCCCTGATCGCGCGGTCGAATCGGCTCGGCTCGGATCCGCGCAACACGAACTACGCCGGCGGTAACACCTCGGTCAAGGGGACCGCCACCGACCCGGTGACGGGCGAGGACGTCGAACTGCTCTGGGTCAAGGGCTCGGGCGGTGACCTGGGCACGCTGACCGCCGCGGGCCTGGCTGTGCTGCGGCTGGACCGGCTGCGCGCGCTGGCCGGCGTCTACCCGGGGGCCGACCGCGAGGACGAGATGGTGGCGGCGTTCGACTTCTGCCTGCACGGCAAGGGCGGCGCCGCGCCGTCCATCGACACCGCGATGCACGGCCTGGTCGCGCAGCCGCACGTCGATCACCTGCACCCCGACTCCGGCATCGCGCTGGCGACCGCCGCCGGCGGGGAGAAGCTGACCGCCGAGTGCTTCGGTGACCGGGTGGCCTGGGTGCCGTGGCGGCGGCCCGGCTTCCAGCTCGGCCTGGACATCGCCGCCATCGCCGCGGCTAACCCGCAGGCCATCGGCTGTATCCTCGGCGGTCACGGCATCACCGCCTGGGGCCGGTCCAGCGGCGAGTGCGAGGCCCGCTCGCTGGAGATCATCCGCACCGCGGCGGAGTTCATCGCAGCGAACGGCCGCCCGGATCCGTTCGGCCCGGTCATCGCGGGGTACGAGCCGCTGCCGGAGGCGCGGCGCCGGGCCCGCGCGGCCTGGCTGGCCCCGGTGATCCGCGGCCTGGCCTCGACCGGCCGGCCGCAGGTCGGCCACTACACCGACACCGAGGTCGTGCTCGACTTCCTCAGCCGCGCCGGGCACCCGCGGCTGGCCGCGCTGGGCACGTCCTGCCCCGATCACTTCCTGCGCACCAAGGTGCGCCCGATGGTCCTGGACCTGCCGCCGGACGCCCCGCTGGCGGAGGTGGTGGCCCGGCTCCGTGAGCTGCACGCGGCCTACCGGGCGGACTACGCCGCGTACTACCGGCGATACGCCGGCCCGGACTCGCCGCCGATGCGCGGCGCCGACCCGGCCATCGTGCTGGTGCCAGGCGTCGGGATGTTCAGCTTCGGCGCCAGCAAGCAGACCGCCCGGGTGGCCGGCGAGTTCTACGTCAACGCGATCAACGTGATGCGCGGCGCCGAAGCCCTGTCCACGTACGCGCCGATCGACGAGTCCGAGAAGTTCCGGATCGAGTACTGGGCCCTGGAGGAGGCCAAGCTCGCCCGGCTGCCCAAGCCCAAGCCGCTGGCCACCAGGATCGCGCTGGTGACCGGCGCGGGGTCCGGCATCGGGCGGGCCATCGCGCTCCGGCTCGCCGCCGAGGGCGCGTGCGTGGTGGCGGCCGACCGCGACGCGGAAAGCGCCGCCGCCGTGGCGGCCGAGATCGGCGGTCCTGACGTCGCCATCGCCTGCACCGCGGACGTCACCGACGAGGAGCAGGTCGCGGCGGCCATCGGGGCCGCGGCCCTGGCCTTCGGCGGGGTGGACCTGGTGGTGAACAACGCCGGGCTTTCCGTGTCCAAGCCGCTGCTCGAGACCACCGTGGCCGACTGGGACCTCCAGCACGACGTGATGGCGCGCGGCTCCTTCCTGGTCTCGCGCGAGGCGGCCCGGGCCATGCGGGCGCAGCGGATGGGCGGCGACATCGTCTACATCTGCAGCAAAAATAGCGTCGCCGCCGGGCCGGCCAACCTGGCCTACGGCGCGGCCAAGGCCGACCAGGCGCACCAGGTCCGGCTGCTCGCGGCCGAGCTCGGCGGCGACAGCATCCGCGTCAACGGCGTCAACCCGGACGGCGTGGTCCGCGGCTCCGGCATCTTCGCCGGCGGCTGGGGCGCGCAGCGCGCCGCCGTCTACGGCGTCGAGGAGAAGGACCTGGGCGCCTACTACGCCCAGCGCACGCTGCTTAAAAAAGAGGTGCTCCCGTCCCACGTCGCCGCCGCGGTCTTCGCCCTGACCGGCGGCGACCTGTCGCAGACCACGGGACTGCACATCCCCGTCGACTCCGGGGTCGCGGCCGGGTTCCTCCGGTGAGCCGCCGTGCCTGAGGACGCCATCCGGGTCGCGGCCATCGACCTGGGCGCGTCCAGCGGGCGGGTAGTGGCCGGCCACGGCACGGCGGGCGGGTTCGCGCTGCGCGAGGTCCACCGGTTCGCCAACCAGCCGAGGACGGCCGGCGGGGTGCTGCGCTGGGACGCTCGCGCGCTCTTCGCCGGGATCCTCGACGGGCTGCGCGCCGCCGGCCGGGAACACGGACCGCTCGATGCGGTGGCCGTCGACGGGTGGGGCGTCGACTACGGCCTGCTGGACGGGGATGGCGTCCTGATCGCCGACCCGGCGAACTACCGGGACCCCCGCACCGGGCCGAGCTACGCCGCGGTCACCGAGACGGCCGGCGGCGTGGGCGGCGTCGACGCGGCTCGGCTTTACCAGGCGACCGGGACCGCGGCGCACCCGTTCAACACGGTGTTCCAGCTGATGGCCGAGGCCGGCTCCGCGGAGCTGCGGGCGGCCAGGCACGCCCTGCTCGTCCCCGACCTGATGACCTACTGGCTGTCCGGGCAGCTGGGCACCGAGCTGACCAACGCCTCCA